>WJLY01000240.1 GCA_014728245.1 Candidatus Effluviviaceae Genus IV sp. | reverse complement strand
TCGATGCTACGCTGTTGCGCAGCGTGCTCGATGCGCGACACGGGATTGCGGCAGGTCTGCCGGTGGGAGGTGGTCATTGAGGAAGGCAGCACTCGCAGGGCTCGCTCTGGTGCTTCTCGCCGGAACCGCATGCGGAGGGCAGGGGAGCATGCGAGCTGAGGGGGCTGAGCGTCCGGCTCCTCCGGGCGTTGGCCTCCACCTCGCGGCGCTTCAGGGCGACGTGGATGCAGTCCGCCAGCACATCGAAGCGGGCACCGACCTGAACGCCAGGGACGCCTACGGCTCAACGCCTCTCATCGTCGCCGCGACATTCGGCAAGACGGAGGTGGCGCGCACGCTGCTCGACGCCGGAGCCGACACTGAGATCGAGAACAACGACGGCTCGGCGCCGCTGCACGTAGCTGCCTTTCTGGGGCATGAGGAGATAGTCGGCGCTCTCTTGGAAGCGGGCGCTGACAGATACTCCCGGAACATGTCCGGTTCAACCGCCTACGACATCGTCGCTGCTCCTCTGGAGGCTGACAGAGACGTCCACGACCGGCTCGCCGCGCGACTAGCGATCCTGGGCTTCGAGGGCGACTATGAGCGGGTCGAGCGGTCTCGCAGTGAGATTGCGGAGTTGCTGCGGGTCCCAGAGGAGGACCTCGAGGCGGTGGTCTACGCTCCGCTGCGGGTTGACGGTTGGAACATCTCGACGCCGGAGGAGCAGGGGCTGGATTCGACCCTCGTGGCGGAGCTCTTCCTGGACGCCTCGAAGCTCGAGACTCTCTACGGGCTGCTTGTCATCAAGGACGGCCATCTCGTTGCCGAAGGCTACTTCAACGAGGGATCGGTCGACCGGCAGAACCTGCTCCAATCGGCCACCAAGAGCTTCACTTCGGCGCTGGTCGGGATAGCCATCGACCGGGGCTGTCTCACCGGCGTCGACCAGAAGATGATGGACTTCTTCCCGGAGTTCGCCGACAGCGTGACGGACCCCAGGAAGAACGAGGTTACCATCCGGGACCTCCTGCAGATGCGCGCCGGCTACCCGTGGGAGGGATCCAAGCCCGAGCTCTGGGAGGTCCTCATCTCGGGCGACTACCTGCGGCGTACCGTCGAGCTGCCGCTCGTCAACGACCCGGGCGCGGCGTTCAACTACAGCAACCTATCGTCGCACTTCCTCGGCGTGATCGTGTCGCGCGCGTGCGACTCTGACCTGGGTGAGTTCGCACAGGAGCACCTTCTCTCGCCGATCAAGGTGGAACTGGGCCAGTGGAGAGCGGACAGAGACGGCTACCTGATCGGAGGCGGAGAGATACACCTGACCGCACGTGACGCCGCAAGATTCGGCCAGCTGTACCTCGACGAAGGGGAGTTCGAGGGAAGGCAGGTAGTCCCGGCGGACTGGATCCGGGAGTCGCTGACGCGCTACGCGGATGACGCGTGGGTGGCCCATGAGAGGCTCGATAGGCTGGGGCGCTACTTCAGGGATCTGGGATACGGTTACCAATGGTGGTCGGCGAGCGTGGGTGACCACCGCGTCGACTACGCGGCCGGGCACGGAGGGCAGTACATCGTTCTCCTGCATGATCTGGACATGGTCGTGGTCGCCATCGGTGACCCCTTCTACCTTGTGCACACAGCGGAGTCGTGGAAGCACGAGCAGGCGAGTCTCAACGTCGTGGGGAAGTTCATCACATCCCTGCCGGGAGAGTAGAGGGAGGGCCGCCGGTAGCGCCGCAGCCAGCTGGAGGCCGGCTCGAAACCCGTCTACCACGCCCCGCCATGATTCGAGAAGGTCGTCGGGGGTTGCCCCGGCGACCTTCTTGCGTCTGTGCGCAGAGAAGCTCGTGTACCATCCGACCTGGAGAGCGGGAGTCGCCTCCGCATGGCATCCGGAGCGTCTCCCGTGAGCTACTCAGTCCGGAGCCTGTCCACGTCTGGCCCTCCAGCGCATGAAGGCCACCGCGCGCTTCATGAACCAGACCTTGACAGGGAAGAGCGGGCCCTCGAACTCGGAGGCGACGTCCTTGAGGAGTCCGGGAATGGGTACGTTCTGGGGACATCTCGGAAGACAGGTTCCACATTCCGTGCAGAGCGAGGCCAGTGCAGGCTTTCCGCCCAGGACGCCTCCCGTTGTGATCGCGTAGTTGACGCCCGCTCGCCTGTCGCTCAGAGCGTGCCTGTTGTTCAGGGCCTGCAGGCAGTCGGGGATTGCGACGCCCTCAGGGCAGGGGAGGCAGTACCGGCACCCGGTGCAGTCCGACTTCATGAGGCCGCGATAGGCCTCCGCGGCGCGGCGGACGAGTGATAGCTCCGCGTCCGTGAGCGAGTCGGGATGCGCCTCGTCCGCGATCCGCAGGTTCTCCTCGATATGCTTCTCGTCGTTCATGCCCGAGAGGTTCACCTGGATCTCGGGCCGGTTCCATACCCACCTTAGCGCCCACTCCGCGGGCGTGCGGCGGACCTCGGCCTCGTCCCAGATGCTTCCGACCTCCGGCGGCACGTTGGCGCCCAGAAGCCCGCCCCTCAAGCCCTCCATCGCGATCACGCCCAGCCCTTTGGCGGCGGCATACTCCAGCCCCTCGGTACCCGCCTGAAACCTCTCGTCCAGGTAGTTGTACTGGATCTGGCAGAACGACCAGTCCCACGCCTCGACGATCTCCTTGAACTCGGGCAGCGATCCGTGGAACGAGAAGCCGGCGTTCACGACCCGCCCGTCCGCGCGAGCCGCCTCGAGGAAATCCGTCACTCCCAGGTCTCTCATCTTCGCCCAGCTCTTGCCGTTCAGGGCGTGGACGAGGTAGTAGTCAACGCGGTCGGTCCTCAGGCGCTCGAGCTGCCCGTCGAGAATCCGGTCCATGTCCTCGCGCGTGCCGGTCTTCCACGGCGGGAGCTTGGTCGCAAGCTTGACCCTCTCGCGGTATCCGTCGCCGAGGGCGCGGCCGACAAACGGCTCGCTCGTGCCCATGTGATAGGGGACGGCCGTGTCAACGTAGTTGACTCCCCGGTCTATGGCATGGTGTAGCTGCCTCGTCGCGCGTTCCTCGTCGATTCGGCCGGACCTCTGAGGAAGCCGCATGCAGCCGAAGCCCAGGACTGACAACTCGTCGCCGGTGCTGTCCATTCTGCGGTAGAGCATCGTGTAAGGTCCCGCGTGACTGAGCCGTGAGGACTGTTGGTCGCCGGCGGTTGTCCGAAGAGGCGTCGTTCGTCTGATTCTAGTACGGACGCGCGTGAGCGGTCAACGCGCGGCCCCTTCAGGGGCGCTCGGGGTAGCTCACCTCAAGCAACGCGTGCTGCCGCCGCCGATAGACCTCCCGCAGCCGGCCTCCTGATCTCTCTACGAACCTGCGGTATCGCTCCGTGTCGTTCGGGCCCAGAACGAGGTAGTCGGCGCCGATCTCCTCGAGATACGCCCACAGCTCCCTGTCGGGGGCATCGTGATAGACCGACGCGCTTCGCCCGGTGTGCAGGCAGAGATCGCGCGGGCGCCTCGCAACCAGGACGTCCGTCCTGTCGGTGACGTCGGCTATGCGTCGGTACAGGCGCTCCGCGCTGATTCTCTCCTCCTGGTCTCCCAACGGTCCGAAGTCGACGGTGGTGTAGCGCGCTGCGTAGACCGCCAGCACGACGAAGGCGGCGAACGCGAGGGCTGCCACGCGGCCCCGCGGGCCCAGGCGTCTCGACAGCCTCTCGACGGCGATGAAGAGGTAGAAGAAGAAGATCGGTATGAGCGGGAAGAGATACCGGGCCGCGCTGCCCGGGAAGACCAGCAGCGCGGCCGCGTAGAAGAGCACGAACGTCTCCAGTACAGTGGCTTTGCTCGTGAGCCGCCTGGCGAAGGTCCACGCGGCGAGGAGGCCGGTCGCTGCCACGAGCGCCAGGCGCACCGGAGGAAGGTAGCCGTTGCTCCAGATCCCGGTGGCGGCGGTCGCGTACTTGAGGGCGTTGTACCAGACCACCCCGGGGTCTATCGGCCACACGCGCTCGAGGTAGCTACCGGATCCCGGGAACAGCATCGCCTGCGCAAGCGCGAGCGCCGCCGTCAGGACGGCCACCAGGACGGTGAACCTCCTCATGGTGCGCAGTCTGATGAGGTCGGCGGCGATGACAGCCGGTATCGCCACGAGTCCGATCGATCGGACGGCCGCGGCGAACCACAGGAGGGCCGACACTGCGAGCGCGCGAACCGGCCCGGCTTCCGCTCGGTTCTCTTCCCCGAGGCCGCGGACCGGCCCGGCTGCCCCGCGGTTCCTTTCCTTGCCGTGCCACTCGAAGAGTGAGAGTCCGGCGAATACGAAGAGCAGGAACGCGAAGTCCGAGCTGACGTTGTCCTTGTGGGCCCAGAAGATGGGGGAGAGGCCGGTCGCGACCAATGCCAGCATCGCCCACCTGTATCGGAGGTGTCTTCTCACCAGAGCGAAGTAAGCGGCGAGAAAGGCGATGAAGAAGATGGCCGACTGGATCTTCATGGCCCGGAGATCGAGCCCCTGCCATGCATAGAGCGGAGCGAGTAGCAGCGGATAGCCGGGCGGGTAGGACTCGGGTCCGAGGCCCGGGTAGTTGGGGTTCAGTATGTAGCCGGTCTCGGCGTATGGCGCTCCGCTGACGATATTCCGGGCATGGAGGATGTACATCGCGTCATCGTCGCCTCCCTCGGTTCCTTCCCGGATCGTCGCGAGGAAGAAGATCGCGATAGCGAGGACGACCAGCGCCACTCCGATGCGCTCGAGCGCGGTCCGCCGCCCGGAGGACCGCGTATGGTACGCGTTCAGGTTCATTCCCAAGCCATTCCAGATGCCGATCCAGACCCCACGAACAGCACTAGGAAACCCCAGCGGCGCTGAGGTTTCAAGGCCATTTGCCGGGCCGCGCAGGCCCCCATTGCCTGTGATTCCCGAGCATACTAGTATTGAGGGTGGTTCGGCCCTGGAGTGCCGGGCCGCGCCCAGCGCTCCGCGGAATCGAGCGCGGGCGCGCGGTCGCCGCGGATAGGGGCCAATCCATGCGACCGCCGGACACACCGATGCTCTCAGCGACCGGAGAGCGCCAGGGGATGGACATGAGTCGATCAGGGGCCAGAGTCCTCCCGCTTCTTCTCAGGCTCTTCGCGGCGGCGATCGTCTCGCTGTGGACGATCGACGTCCTTGTGAATCTGCAACTGACAAGATCCGTCTTCCTGGGGAACACGATCCTGGGCGAGCCTTCGGACTTCCTGGGGCTCCTGCTGGCGGAGACCCAGGTGGCACTTGCGGCGGCAGTTGCAGCCCTGCTGGCGGGTCTCGTGATCGGGGCCATACGCAGACGGCCGAGTCGGGGACCCGAGGCAGTCGCCGCGCTCTCGGCTCTGATGCTCGGCGTCGCGGTTCTCGTCAAGACGCCTGAGTGGCGGGGGCTCCTACCGACGACCGGCAGCAAGCTCGTCTTCTCGTCCGGGGCGTCCCTGGCAGCCTGGCTCGTCTTGAGGCCGTTTCTCGGACGGAGAGCGGGCCTCGGTCGCAGTCTGGCGCCGGTAGTTGGGTGGGCTTTGCTTCCCGCGCTCGTCTCCGCGTTCCTGCTCGACTCGCTCGATCACGCGTTCAGCGGTTCGTTCGCCCCGAGCGCCGTCTCGGGAGTCGCCGTGGTCGCTCTGCTGGTGATAGGCCTGGCTTCCTTCAGGGCTGGTGTCGGCCGTTGTCGGCGCCTCGCGGTGTGGATTCCGGTCTTCGCGGCGTTAGCGCTCGCCTGTCATTCGTGCGCCAGCTTCACAACGTGCGGGGCCTCTGACAGGGCAGAGGCTGCTCGAGGCGACACCGGGCGTCCGCACATCTTCCTGATAGTCCTCGATACCGTGCGCGCCGATCATCTCTCCTGCTACGGGTACTCCCGCGACACGATGCCCGGGCTGGAGCGCTGGGCGCGCGACGGCGTCACATTCCTGCGGGCCATTTCGCCCGCGGGGTGGACCTCTCCGGCGCACGCGTCGTTCTTCTCCGGAAGGACCGTCTCTGAACACGGTGTCCACGCGCGTTCGGGCCCCGGCGCCGGTGCCGCATACGCGAGCCTGCCACTCGAAGGCGTCGCCTGGCTGCCGGAGATCCTGCGAAAAGAGGGGTACTACTGCGTCGCGGTGTCGGCCAATTCCATGGCGCTCCCGCGCGGCATCACGGGTTTCGACCGGGCGATCGTGCCCAGGCGCAATCCGTGGCATCACGCGACGGCGGCCAGCAGGGCGGACAGCTGGTCGCCCCTGGCGAGAAGGCTGAACGAACTACTCCGCTGGCGCATGCCGTACGTGGACGCCCGCGGCATCGCGGCGATAGCACGGAGGTCGCTGTCAGGGGTCGAGAAGCCGCTCTTTGCGTTCATCAACTTCCTGGACCCTCACGGCCCCTACAATCCACCGGAGGCGGCGCTCAGGAGTCTCAAGCTCAACCCGGAGCCGCCCTTTCCGCGGTATTTGCAGCACAGGGACATCACCTGTTCCTGGAACGACCTTCCCGAAGGGGCCTTCGTTGCGGTGAACGAGCTCTACGACGGGGAGCTTCGCTGGCTCGACACGAACCTGGCTCCGCTCCTGCGGTGGATAGAGGAGCGATACGGGGACCGCGCCGTCGTGATCGTGACGTCAGACCACGGGGAGGAACTGGGCGAATCCGGCAGGGTGGGACACGAGTATGGTGTCGGTCAGAGCATTATCCACGTGCCGCTATTCATCCGCGCGCCGGGGCTGGCCCCCGGCAGGGTGACCGAGATCGTGAATCTGCGCCATCTGTTCGATCTCATCCTGCACTGCGCACGCGGCGGTCCGACGGAGCTTTCACGTCTGCTCGATACGCAGGCGCCGGGGCTGGTCTCGGAGCGCTATCCCTCGACGGGGAACGCCCGGGTGCTGGGAAGCGAATACGAGCGCGCCTGGGTCTCGTTGATCGAAGGGAAGTACAAGGCGGTAGGGCCGTCCGATCGGGGGCTCGAGCTGTACGATATCGAGTCCATGGGTTTCGACCACGAGGTTCCGGCCGACGCGTCCGGTGATGAGTCCCGGCTGGCAGATGATATCGACGCGTACTGGGAGGAGGCCCGGGATCCCCGGTTGACCCGATACCGAACCCTCTCGGCCGAGCAAAGGGAGGCCCTCCGGTCTCTCGGCTATCTTGAGTGATCGACTCGGCCGGCCATTTTGAAGCCCGGAGCACGAGTGCCTCGAACAGCGCAAGATTCATCCGGCAGAGGGAAGGACTGGATCACGCCCCTTCTTGTCTTCGGCGTTGCCCTGGCGCTCCGCGTCCTCTTCGTCGTGCACCTTCAGGAAAGCCCGCTCGCCGACGTTCCGCTCCGCGACGAGCTGACGCTGGTGGAATGGGCACGCGCGATCGCCTCGGGAGACCTGGTCGGTTCGGGCGTGTTTTTCCGCGCGCCGCTCTATCCCTATCTGCTCGGCCTCGAGTTCGCGCTCTTCGACGGCAGCCTGCTTGCGGCGCGCGTGTCACAGGCGGTTCTTGGATCGCTCATTCCTGTCGTTGTGTACTTCCTCGGCCGTCGCGTCTTCGGAAAGGTCGAGGGCGCTATCGCTGGCGCGGTCACGGCCGCCTACCCCTTCCTCGTCTACTTCTCCAACGAGCTTCTGATCGTGACGCCGGCGATCCTGCTGGACGTTCTCCTCCTGCTGATGGTCCTGCGCGCCGACGACCGTTCGAGCCCGGGGCGCTGGTTGGCGGCGGGGCTCGTCTTCGGTTTCTCGGCAATCGCCCGACCGAATGTCCTCGCATTCGCACCGGCCCTCCTCCTGTGGCTGTGGTTCCGGGCGCGCGGGGAGATCTCCGGTGCTTCGGCCTCACGAGGAGCCGCAGGCGGGCGAAGCGACGCAGGTGCGGTCTCGCGGGGGACGGTAGGCGGGCGAAGCGACGCAGGTGCGGTCTCAAGGGGGGCGGCAGGCGCGCGAAGCGACAGTGCCGCGGCGCCGACGAGAGATGCTCCGTCCCGCGCGGTTCGGGCGCCGATCTCACGCCCGATCGCGAGAGCGGCGAATCGGTTCGCGCTGGTGACTCTCGGCCTGGTGCTCGTGATCGCCTCGGTCGCCGCGCGCAACTACTTCGTTGCGGACGACTTCGTCCCGATCGCGTCTCAGGGCGGAATCAACTTCTTCATCGGCAACAACTCCTCTTCCGACGGAGCCTCCGCGATGCTCCCCGAGCTGGGCACCGACTGGGAGTACGAGGACGCGATACGCGCCGCGGAGCGGGCGGAGGGGAGATCCCTTGGGCCAAGCGAGGTCTCGGCGTACTGGTACAGGAGAGGAAGGCGGTTTCTGGCCGATCGACCGGGCGAGGCCGCGCGGCTCTATCTCAAGAAGCTAGTTCTCTTCTGGGACAGGCACGAGATTGGAAGCAACAAGGACATCTACTATTTCGGCGGGATGTCGCCCGTCTTCCGGACCTTCTCGTGGTTGAACTTTCTCGTCGTAGCGCCGCTCGGGCTGCTGGGCATGATCGTCAGCTTCCGAAGGCGCCCCGGCGCCTTCCTTCTGTCGCTCTTCGTGCTGTCGTACATGCTAAGCGTGCTCCTCTTCTTCGTGAACGGGCGCTTCCGGCTGCCCGTCGTTCCCGCCCTTATCCTGCTGGCCGTCTCGGGCGGCGCATGGCTCATCGAAAGACTCCGGTCGCGGGATCTCCGCCGTTTCGCCACAGGGGCCGTGTTCGTGGTCGCAGTCGGCCTCTTCGTGAACGCCGATTTCTACGGCACGCACGTGACAGAGCACGCTCACACGCACTACTCCATCGGCCTCACGCTTGCGTGGAAAGGGGAGTACGAAGAGGCGATCGAGCAGTACCGGGCGGCTATCGAGCTGTGGCCGGGCTACGCGAGCGCCTACGACGCCATGGGCCGGTCGCTGGAGAGCGTCGGCAGGCTCGAGGAGGCGCTGGACGCCTACTCGGAGGCGGCGCGGAGGAATCCCCGACTTGCGGAGGCGCCGATGCACGCCGGAGTCGTCCTGCTTCGGATGGGCAGCATGGATGAGGGTATCGACCGGCTCAGGGAGGCGGTGAGGAGAGACCCGCTGCTCGCGGAGGCGCACTTCTACCTGGGTTCGACGCTCGCGGGCGAGGGGCGGCTGGAAGAGGCCGAGGAGAGCTTCCGCAAGGCGGTGTCGGCCGAGCCGCGACTCGCGGAAGCCTGGAACGGCCTCGGCCGGGTGCTCGAGGACACCGGGCGGTCCGGAGAGGCCCTGCGGGCGTATGAGACCGCGCTCTCGGCCGATCCGGGTCTCATCGACGCGCACAACAACATGGCGGTTCTTCTTGCCAGGCTGGGGCGCTATGATCGGTCGATCGGGATGTTCGAGGCGGCTCTGGAGATCGCGCCGGACGACGAGCGGCTGCGGGCGAATCTGAAGACGGTCCGCGAGCTCAAGCGCGGGAAGAGAACGGAGGAGCAGTAGGTGATACGTGGGGTGATCGCTGTTTCGCTGTCGATAGTGGCCGCGTGCCTGGGCTTCTCCTGCGGCGGCTGCTCGGAGGCGAGTAGTCGGCCGAACATGGTGATCGTGGTCCTGGACGCCGTCAGGCGCGATCACGTGGGGGCTGAGATCCCCGGGAGCGACGGCCGGAGCGTGACGCCCAATGTCGACCGGCTGGCCGCGCACGGCACGACGTACAGTAACGCCTGGGCGAACGGGCCCTGGACGCTTCCGTCCCACGTCTCGATGTTCACCGGTCTTCTCCCGTCCAGGCACGGCTGCACGGGCGCAGGCTTTCGGTTCGAGTCGGACGAGCCCACCTTCGCCGAGCTTCTGGACGACGCGGGCTACGAGACCGTCGCCTTCTACAGCAACCCGTGGTTGAGCGACGCGCTCTCCGGGATGATGCGGGGCTTCGATCACCAGTACGTTGACCCTGGCTCCGACCTCTCGATCCTGTCCTCGGGCTCCCAGGGAGGAGCGGAGACTCTCGAGCGCATCGAGAGATGGCTCGACGGGAGGGACGGTGACCGGCCGTTTCTCATGTTCGTGAACTTCCTGGAGGCACACCTGCCGTACGATCCTCCTTCGTCATACAGGGAGGAACACCTCGCGGACATCCCTGATGACGAGGTGGTCAGCGTGCAGTGGGCCCACGAGGTCAACGCCAGGGTGAGGCGCCCCGAGTCCGACGAGTGGGAGCGTGTTCGCAGGCTCTACGCGGGCGATGTTCACGCCTCGGACGCGCTCTTCGGCGCTCTCGTGTCCCTGCTGGAGGGGAAAGACCTTTACGATGACGCTTTCGTCGTTGTCACATCTGACCACGGCGAGAACCTGGGAGACCACGGCTTCACGGACCACCAGTTCGGCGTGTTCGAGTCGCTCCTGGCGGTGCCGCTCGTTGCCAAGTCGCCGGGGTCAGTCGAGCGGGACGCAGGGGAGCGGGACGATCCCGTGATGCTCACGGATCTCTTCCCCACCGTTCTGGAACTCGCCGGCGTTGCGGGCGCGCCGCCGCGCAGACACGCCAGATCGCTTCTGGCGCCCCCTTCCGAGGATGACCGCCTTCTGATCGCGGAGTACGTGGTGCCCGGCCTGCTCCGGGACCACATCCACAAGATCAACCCGTCGCTGGAGGAACCATGGCTGTACGCCTCGTATGCCACGGTCCGGTCGGGGGACGTCAGACTGACGATCGGAAGCGACGGGTCGGTCGAGCTCACCGACTACTCGGATGACCCGCTCAGGCGGGAGCACCTGGAGGAGAGGGGAAGAGAGCTTGCCGAGGAGCTGGATGGAGTGCTCCCGGCGCCCGGTTCGCCCTCAGAGGGGCCGCACATAGATCCCGAGCTTCGTGAGACGCTTCGTTCTCTGGGATATGTTCACTGACGCAACCTGTCTTGTCCCGCACTCGAGCCGGGGGAAGGCTCCGTTGCGCGGGCCACGACTCACTCAATCCTAACACCCGGGCCTCATGCGCTGCTGATACGATGCGTCCCGTCCCGCGCTACTGCGCGAATCCGGACCCAGACAGGAGGTAGTGCCGATGCGTGTTCTCGCTCTTTCCGGAGTCCTCGTGCTGCTCCTCGCGGCTCACGGCGCCCACGCCGACGAACAGAACGACTACTCATGGGTACCCACGTACACGCGGGAGGTCCAGACGCTGGTCGTCGCCCCTGGCGTCTCCCGGTCGGTCGCGGCCGGTATCCTGAATCCCTCGGTGTGGGGCACGGTCGGCAGCTCCGGGTTGCATCTTCGTTTCGTGGACGAGTCGAGCGAGGGCGATATATACGAGCTGGCTGGCGTGGTCTCCTCGCCCTCGCTCTTTTCGTCGGGGGTCGGCGTCGGCTACGGCTATCGCTACGTGGACCACGAGGACATGGACGCGCGCGTGACGGAGCATACGATGGGGCTCACCGTCGGCGAGTCAGGGGCCCTCGGACTGGGCGCCTCGTATGCCTGGAACGGCGCGGACAAGGACGCCCTCTCAAGGCACGACGCTCTGACCTACGGGTTCGCACTGAGGTCGCGATGGGGCGCGATCTCAGGCTTCCGGAGGCGCGACCTCGACGATGAACGGGGATCGTGCTCCCAACTCGATGTCGGCGTTCGTCCATTCGGCCCTCGGTTTACCGTATTCGCGGACATCATCTCGAGAGACGACGAGCCGTTCATCGACGGCAAGATCGGCTACGGGATCGCCGTCATGCCCCTCGCGGGCCTCGAGCTTGCCGGGAGAGCCGACGGGCTGGATGGCGATGAGGCGAATTTCGGACTGAGGCTCTCATACGCGTTCGGGAGCGACGCGAGGGCCGACTACTCGTCGAGGATCGGCGAGAGCGGGAGTAGGGCGTCCTGGTCGGCGGCGTTCGAGTTCGGGCCCCACGAACGCAAGCTGGGACTTGGAAGGATGGGGGTCGGCGAGCGGTATCCCGAGATGAAGCTCAAGGGCGGCATGACCTACAGGCGGAGGACGAGCCCCGGCCTGATTTCGCTCGTTCCGGCCGATGAACGTCGTACGCTTTTCGGTACGCTTCAGACGATCGACATCTGGTCGCAGGACCCCGGGGTCGGGGGAGTGGTCCTCGATCTCTCGGGCTTCAGGGCCTCGCCCGCGATGCTGTGGGAGATTCGCGAGCAGCTCGCGGGGCTGAGGAGGAGCGGGAAGAAGGTCATCGTCTACCTCGATCGCGTCGATTTCTGGGGCTACATGCTGGCGAGCGTCGCCGACCAGATCTGGGTTGATCCCGAGGGCGGCATCTACGTCAGCGGGCTCAACACCGGTCGCACCTATTACCGGGGGGCACTCGACAAGATCGGACTGGGCGTCGAGGAGTTCAGGCTCTTCACCTACAAGTCAGCGATGGAGGGATTCACGAGGGATTCGATGTCCGACGCCGACCGCGAGCAGCTGGGGCTTCTGGTCGACGACTGGTATGACACCTGCGCTGAGCTCATAACGGAGGCGCGCGGGATCGAGCGGGTGGAGTGGGACCGGATAGTGGACGAAGAGTGGTCAGTCGTGCCTGAAAGAGCGCTCGAGTCGGGCCTCGTAGACTCGATAGGAGCCTTCCAGAACGCCAAGGACGCTGCAGAGCACGCGCCCATGCGCGAGACTGGCGACAACCGGTCTGCGTCGCTGGGGACGATCGCCGGCGATCTAACTTGGGGCCCGTACGAGTGGGGCAAGCGGCCCAGGATCGCGGTCTTCTATGCGATAGGCCCCTGCGATGTCGAAAAGGGAATCGAGGGGCGGAGGCTCGCCGAGGAGGTCAGCGAGGCCGGCGAGTGGGCCGACGCCATCGTCCTGCGAGTCGACTCGCCCGGGGGAGACGGGCTCGCGAGCGATCTGGTCTCACGCGAGCTCAAGAAGATCGCCGAGAAGAAGCCCGTGATCGTGTCGCAGGGTCAGGTAGCGGCGTCGGGAGGCTATCATCTGAGCGCGTACGGCGATTCGATACTGGCGGCGCCCGTGACCCTCACCGGCTCGATCGGTGTGATCGGCGGGCATTTCTGGGACGCCGGGATGGGGGATTCGCTCGGCATCAAGTACGACTCAGTCAAGCGTGGGGAGCACGCCGACCTGTACGGGGGCATGACCATACCCCTCCTTGGGTCGATCCCCGATCGTCCCTACACCGCCGCTGAACGAGCGAAGCGTGAGGACAACATACGCTACTGGTACGACGTGTTCGTGGGGCAGGTGGCCGAGGGTCGCGGCATGAGCGTCGAGGAAGTGGACGAGGTAGCGCAGGGCAGAGTCTGGTCTGGTCGCCGCGGCAAGGAGCTGGGGCTGGTCGACGAGACCGGAGGACTCTGGGAGAGCGTGAGGCTCGCGAAGGAAGCCGCGGGAATCGGGCCAGACCAGATGGTCGATGTCGTCCACAGGCCACAAGTGTACGCCAGTCTCTCAGATCTCCTTACGATCAAGCTGCCCGGGATCGGATTCGACGCCTCGGAGCATCGGGAGCGCGAAGACAGCTCCGGCGGGCCATGGGAGCTCGACCCTGGTGTTTCCCGGCTGCGGGCGCTCGTGGGAGACAACGTCTTCTCCGTTCTCCCAGCGCCGGAGCGCGTCTACCTCGAGTACCTGCTTCGATCGAACGGCGGACACGCCATGATGATGCCACCCGTGCGCGTCATGGACGGCGGTTCGGTCCGGTAACAGTCGCGACCCGCGCGAAGTAAGGCAGAATACCTGTCGCATCTGCGCCCCGCCTTCTCTTGTTTCGGTCCAGCAGCCGGATCACGACACCGGTTGTCGGTAGCACTCGAACCGATCGGCCGGGTTCCGCTCGCTTCCTGTGACGAGGGAACCCGGCATGCATCGCAGACCCTGTTCGCTGCAGGCGGATGAGCTAGTATCCCGCTGCCCGAAAGCAGCTGGCTTCGGGCGGCGAGCGACGACCGGTTGCGGGGCGCATCTCAGTAGTCGGTTAGCCGGTCGGTCCGGCGCGCCCGCCCCTGACAGGCAATCCTGAATACCAGATCCCCACGGAGGTCGAGCTTTGAGCAAACCAGACGTGAGTCCGGAACCCACGAACGAGTACGGTGCCCCCAAGAGCTACGCGGCCCACTCGCTGATCTCATCAGTCGCGAGCGATCCGGTCACCGAGCCGGAGAGATCGTCGCTCACGCTCGGCCGGGTGGAGGAGGTGGTGGAGCTAGTGGTCGGGGAAGGCGACCGAGCAGCGCTGACGGAGCTCGGCTGACCGACCCGCCGGGTCCGCGCGGCTGGCACCGCAATCCTTCCGACCGGGCCCCAGGATCCGGCTTGACACCGGCTATTCCATATCAACGGAAGAGCGCCTTCACTGCGCTCCAGCTCGCGGCTTCGATCGGCGTGTAGTGGACGTCTTCCGTCTCCTCGATCAGGATGCTCGAGCTGTCGCTGATCCAGATCGATCTGGCCCCGCGGTCGGTCACACGGCCGACCGCCACGCCGACGCGGTAGTTGTCGTTCAGGTACCACTGCCGCACCACGTTGCACTCGAGATCGAGCACCGTGATGTAGCTCCAGGAGAGCGGGGCGGAGTACAGGAGTCCGGTGACCGGGTCGAAGTCGAGCGCACCGCTTCCGGTTCCCCACGGCGGGACATAGGTCTCGATGAGGCCGAAATCTGTGTCGCACTTGACGTACTCCGCGTCCCCGGAGAGCCAGAAATGAGTGCCGTCCCACGCTATGCCCCTGGGCCTGTCGCACACCGCGCTCACGTCCCACGTGTTCAGGTGTGTGCCATCGTAGTCGAAGGAGCGCACGTAGTCGGTGTAGGGGGAAGCGCCGCGGTCGGGACGGGTCACGTAGAAGGTCCCGGTCTGACCACCTCCGCCCGACGGAACGAAGCAGATGCCTGTGCCGTGGTAGTACGTGTACTGCTCGCCCGTCTGCTCCGCGATGTTGAAGAGAAGCGTCGCCGTTCCTCCGGGCGTGATCGAATACACGTCGCCCGTGTAGTTGTCGACGTGGTAGAGAGTGCCCCCTACCGCGCCGTCGTCGACGAAGTCGACGCCCTGCGGGTGGGTTCCCGGGGGAGGGAACGACGCGTGATCCGCCGTCGCCGCAAACGGGATGAGCAGAAGAGCGAACGCAATGAGGGACGGCACGAACAGGAGCGACGGGTGCTTCATAAGTCCTCTTGCCATGGTTTTCTCCTTCGGCCCGGAGCCGCTTGCCCGGTCTGCCGGTGCGCGGCGGTCCGGACGGCCTCCGAGGGGTCCGTTGAGTTCGTACACACTTGGCACATTTTAGCAATCCGGTCGATTCTTGAGCAAGCCTTCAGAGCAAGAGGCCGGCGCAGACATCGGCTGACACCGCCCCCATGCTTCAGACCCGATCCGTGACCGGGCGTTCGCTTGACACGCCTGCTGGCGTGCCGTAAGGTAGGAAGTAACACTTCTGCTCTGCTATAGTGTACAATATCAGCCGCTTCCCCCCGGGTTCTGCGGGGCAGTCCCGGGGAGGCGATTGATGAGGGGGAGGAATGCCTGACGAACAGGGCGTGATATTCACGCGAAGAGCATCCGGTCTCGTAAGGGAGCTTTCCTGGTTCGACGTCTTCATCTTCGTTGTGGCGGGCCCTGCCGCCTCGGGCGTCATCTTCTACTCAGTTTCCACGGCGGCCGACTTCCCGGGCGCGAGCCTGCCGCTGGCGTTTCTTCTCGGGCTACTGATCTTCATCCCCATCACGCTCCTCGTGGCGCTCAGCTCGGCTACGATGCCCCGCTCGGGGGGGCTTTACATCGCCGTCAGCCGCGTCCTCGGCCCTACGCTGGGTTATGTCAGCGCATGGCTCTTGTTCGTGGGATACGGCATCTCGAGCGGCGTCCTGAGCTACATCGTGGTGGGACTTGTCGGGTCGGGCTTCTCAACCGCCGGGCTGGGGAGCGGACTGGACGGGCTCGCGCGTATCGGAAGCGCCATGCAGACCCAGCTCTGGCAGACGATCGGCGGCTTCCTGGTGGTGCTCCTCTTCTGGTGGATAGCCTACAAGGGCATCAGGAAGATGAAGTCGATCATGCGGGCGATCTTCTTCATACCCCTGGCCGCTACCATCATCGCGGTTATCTGGTTCTTCCTGTCCGGCGGGCTGGAGAACGTGGCGACCGCGTTCAACCAGGCGTGGGGAGCGGGCGCTTTCCAGCAGATACAGGCCCAGGCTGCCTCGCTTGGATGGGCGATGCCGGAGTTCTCGTTCCCGGCGACGATCAGCGCGCTCATCGTCGTGATCTGGGCTTACACGAGCATCACGATCATCAACTACGCGGGCGGCGAGATCAAGACGCCGAAGACGAGCATGGTGCGGGGCTTCATGATCGGCACCGTCTTCGTGGGCATCTTCTACATGATTATCGTCGCGTCGGTCTACAACGCGTTCGGAGACTTCATCGGCAGCTACGACTTCCTGCACGACAACAACCCGGAGGTGCTCGAGGGTATCATGGGCGGTCTGGTGCAGCCGTCGGTGCCGTTCTACTTCATGTCGCTCGCAGGGAACGTGTGGTTCGGGCTGGTCATAGCTGTGGCGATAGCTCTCTGGTTCGCCAACTCGATCCTCCCGGGATTCCTGGCGAACTCCAGACTGGCGTTCGCAATGTCGATGGACAAATCGTTCCCGCCGGCTCTCTCGGCCGTGAATCGCCGGACCGGATCGCCGACGAACGCCGTGCATCTGAACGCGGTGTTCTGCCTTCTGGGCGTGCTGATGATGACGCTCGACGTCAACGTGATCCTGTCCGTCCTTACGCTCACGGTGTTCTTCATCTTCTGGCCCTTCGGCCTGGCCGCAATGCTCCTGCCGTACCACAAGCCGGAGATATACGAACGATCTCCGGTCAAGTGGGAGGTCGGAGGAATACCCCTCATATCCCTGCTGGGGGCATTCACGTTCGCGGCGGGCTGGTTCTTCGTGTTCCTGGCGTTCAGGAACTTCACGCCGACCATCATGCTGAGCCTCATAGCGGTCATGCTGGCCGGTCTCATCGTCTACCTCTACCAGCAGAACAGGAACCGGGCGGAGGGCGTTGACGTGAGCAAGATCTACTCGCAGGTCCCGCCGGAGTAGGTCGCGGAATCGGTCAACTTCCAGGTCCAACACCTTGGGGGAGGCAACTTGTCCAAACTGTTTTTCTCCGTGGACGTGCACGGAGCCGAAAGCGTGTGGCGGAAGTGGCTCAAGATGCCCGAGTACCACGGGGTCGACGCCCTTCTCTTGTGCGGCGATCTGACCGGCAAATCGCTCGTACCGATCATCGACGAGGGCGACGGGAGGCACAGGGCTTTCTACTTCGGGAAGAACTGGACACTGAGCTCCGGAAGCGAAGTCGATGAGATGGAGCAGCGCATAAACGACGCCGGCGCCTATGCCCTGCGATGCGACAGGGACCGTGTGGCGGAGCTTCAGGATAACCCCTCCGAAGTCGAGTCCCTCATGATGGGGATGATTAAGGACAGGATCGCCAAGTGGATGGAGATGCTGATCGACCAGGTCGATCTGTCGAAGGTCGACGTCATCGTGATGCCCGGGAACGACGATGACTGGGAGATCGATGACGTCATCAAGTCGTACCGTGACCGGGGCATAACCTGGTGTCTCGACGGGCCGGTAGACGTGCTGGGGATTCCCATGATCAGCCTCGACTACGTGAACCCGACGCCGTGGGAGACGCCGCGGGAGGACTCGGACAAGGGGATCGCGAAACGCATCAAGAAGCTGGTCAAGCAGCTCGACGATCCCGGCAAATCGATCTTCAACCTGCACGCGCCGCCGCACGGTACCATGCTCGACCTCGCGCCCGAGCTGGACGCGAACAAGAAGCCGGTGACCGTCGCGGGGCAGGTCAACTTCGTTCACGTGGGCAGCAAAGCAGTGGCGGAAGCGATCGAGCGGCATCAACCCATGATCGGCCTCCACGGGCACATCCACGAGTCGTACGGCCACGACCACATCGGAGAGACTCCGGTCATAAACCCGGGCTCGGAGTACGGCGAGGGGATACTGCGCGGGTACATCATCGAGATCGAGAACGGGACCGTCGCCAACCAGTGGAAGGTGGAGGGTTGACGCTCGGCCTCGTGCAGATGGAGTGCCGAGACAGAACGCACGGAACGCGGAGAACCGTGTCCGGATGCCGTGAAGACGCGGAACCGTGACCGGACGCGGTGAGAGCGCAGAACCAGGTCCGGACGCCGTGAAGATGCGGAACCGTGACCGGACGCGGTGAAAGCGCAGAACCAGGTCCGGACACCATGAAGAAGAGCAACCGTGACCGGACGCGGTGGAACGAAGGCCAGGGGAGAGGCGCAGTGAACGAAAGCGATACGGAACAGCACACCGGGAACGAGCACCCGATACCCTTCATTCCCGCGGGCGCCGAGCTGACCAGACAGGTGCTCCAGGAACAGGAGCGCCGGTTCAATGACGTGCTGGGCGAGATCATGAGCGCGGCCGAGAAGCACGGCGCCACCATGCGCGTGATCGGCTCGCTCGCCTTCAGGATCCAGTGCCCCGACTTCAAACACCTTGAATATGACAACGAGCGCTATCTGACGGACGTCGATTTCATCGCCTACGGGAAGGAGATCGACAAGGTCCAGGACGCGTTCTTCTCGCTCGACTGGACAGAGAACCAGAGCGTGCTCCGGCTCTTCGGGGACAAGCGGAGGATCTTCTACCATCCCGGCGAGCCGATCCACTCGGACGTCTTCATCGACAAGCTGCGCTTCTGCCACGAAATCGACTTCCGCGGCCGACTGGACATAGACGAGACCACGATCAGCCTGGTCGATCTTCTGCTCGAGAAGCTTCAGATCGTCGAGATCAACCGCAAGGACCTGGTGGACATGATGATGCTCCTCCGGCAACACGAGATCTCGCGCGATGGAAGCGATCAGCACAGGATCGACGGGGCGTATCTGGCGTCGCTCTGCGCGTCGGACTGGGGCCTGTGGCGCACCGCGACGATGAATCTCCGCAAGTCGGCGAAGCTCGCCGAGGAGTATCTCGAGCCTGAAGACGCTACCGTCGTGACTGAGCGGCTGGCGACCCTCAGGCGGCTTATCGACGAGAAACCCAAGAGCGTGAAGTGGCGGATGCGCTCGAAGATCGGCGACCGGGTCAAGTGGTACCGGGAAGTCGAAGAGGTCGACCGCGACTGACGGGCGGGGTCCGCGCGTATAGGACGGAGGGCCACCCGGGCACGGGCGCGTGTTGCGCGCCGGCGACACCTGACCTAGCGAGGACACATGAAGCCTTTCGAGGACGCTGTCGCTCTCCGCAGGTCTCTACACCGCGCGGCCGAGCTGTCCGGAGTGGAGGAGCGCACCGCGGCGATCATCCGTGAGCGACTGGAGCCGCTCGAGCCCGGAGCGCTCGTAGGCGGAATCGGTGGACACGGTGTCGCGGCTGTCTTCGAGGGCTCCGGGAAGGGTCGGAGGATCCTTGTCCGCTGCGAGCTGGATGCGCTTCCGATACCGGAAGGCGAGGGGCCGGACGCCTCAGAGACGCCCGGCGTATCGCACCTGTGCGGCCACGACGGGCACATGGCGATCCTGATGGCGCTGGGAGAGCTCCTCAGCGAGTCTCCGCCGGCTTCCGGGTCAGTCGTGCTTCTCTTCCAGCCGGCCGAGGAGACGGGGGCGGGGGCGAGACGGGTGCTGGACGACCCGGCTTTCAGGAAGCTCGACCCCGACGTCGCTCTCGCGCTGCACAACGTCCCCGGGGTCCCGCTGGGCAGCGTGATCCTGAGGGACGGCGTGTTTGCGTCGACAGCCAGGAGCCTGCGCGTGGTCCTGGAGGGCAGGACGGCGCACGCGGCGGAGCCCGATAGAGGCCTCAGCCCGGCGGGCGCTCTGGCTGAGATCCTGGCGGCCTGGCCGTCCGTTCCTCAGTCGGTGACGTCGATCGACGAGGCCGCGCTCGTGACCGTGGTCCACGCCAGACTCGGCGAGCCCGCGCTAGGCACGACTCCGGGAGTCGCGACGGCGATCGCCACCTTGCGCGCGCAGAGCGACGAGGTGATGCAGAGGCTCTCCGGACGCTGTCAGGAGCTGGCCCACGGCCTGGCCGCGGCGCACGGGCTGTCGGCGGATTCGGAATGGCTTGAGGAGTTCCCGTGCACGGTGAACGACCCCGGAGTCAATGCGGCTCTTGAGCGCGCGGCGGCGGATCTGGGGCTGGAGGTCCGCAAGCCGGAGCGCCCGTTTGCGTGGACCGAGGACTTCGGCCACTTCACGGAGTCGGTCGGAGGAGCGCTGTTCGGCCTGGGAGCGGGAGAGAAGACGGCTCCGCTGCACCACCCGGACTACGTCTTTCCGGACGACCTCATCCCACTTGGCGCGAAGCTCCTCCGGAGCGCGATCAAGCATCTCGAGTCAGGGGAGTAGTGTCTCGGGCCCCGCGGCAGGAGGGTGCAGCAATCGAAAACGACGCACAGTGCGGCGAAACGCTCGACACCGGGACGAAGATCATACTCGACGCCAGGGCCCTGACCAGGAACCTGCGCTTTCTGCGGAAGACGATAGGCCCGGGACCGGTCTTCTCCTCGGTGATCAAGGGAAACGCGTACGGCCACGGCATCGAGACCTTCGTTCCGCTGGCGGAGGCGTGCGGCGTGCGGCACTTCTCCGTCTTCACGGCCGACGAGGCCCTGAGGGCGGTCGGGTCGAGGAACGAGGACAGCTCGGTGCTCATCATGGGGTTCATCGCGGACGAAGAACTCGCGTGGGCGGTCGAGCACGGCGTGGCCTTCAACGTGTTCGAGACGGGGCGCCTTGCGGCGGCGATCGAAGCGGCCCGCCGAGTGGGGAAGCCTGCGAAGGTGCACCTCGAAATCGAGACCGGCATGCACAGGACCGGGCTCGAGGGCGCCGGCCTCGAAGAGGCCGTCGAGCTCATGACCGCGAACGCCGAGGCGCTCGATGTGGAGGGCGTCTGCACCCATCTCGCCGGGGCGGAGAGCATAAGTAACCACGTCAGGATCGTCGGACAGCTCGCGCGGTTCCGGGAGCTGTGCGGGGATCTGAAGGCCCGGGGTATCGAGCCTCGACTGCACCACGTCGCGTCGTCGGCTGCGCTCTTGACCTATCCGGAGTCGATAATGGACATGGTCAGGTGCGGCATAGCGCAGTACGGTTTCTGGCCCAGCACCGAGGTCAAGATGCACCATCTTCTGAGCCACGAGGCGGACGGGAGAAAGGCCAGAAGAGACCCCCTGAGACGCGTGCTCACCTGGAAGAGCCGCATCATGGGGCTCAAGGACGTGGAGCCGGGACACTTCATCGGTTACGGGACGTCCTTCCAGGCGACCCGGCGCCACCGGATCGCCGCGGTGCCTACGGGCTATTTCACCGGCTTCCCGCGCGACCTCAGCAACAAGGGGCACATGCTCGTCAGGGGGCGCCGCGCCGTTGTCGTGGGGCGCGTCAACATGAGCATGACACTCATAGACGTTACGCACATACCCGGAGTGGAGAGGGGCGACGAGGTCGTCGTCATAGGGACGCAGGGCAGATCCTCGATCACGGTGGCGTCGTTCAGCGACATGGCGGACGTGATGAACTACGAGGCGCTGGTCAGGCTGCCCTCCGAGATCCCACGCGAGGTCGTTCTCTGAGAATCGGCCGGCTTCGGGCGCAAGGGGAGGAGGCAACATGGCCGGAGAGACCGGCGAGAGAGCCCCGCTCGATCTGCTCGTGATCACGCGGGTCGACTCGTACGACGAGCTGCCCGATGGGCTCACACGCGAGAGGCTCGGGGAGTTCCTGCACGAGAGCCTGAAGCCGTACGAGGACCCTTATCCTGTCATCCTCGATGGGCTCGACTACGCCCTCGGGAGCGATCCCTGCAAGGACGGATTCGTCATCCTGGGCCGGTCCGAGAACCGGCTTCTGGGAGCGGTCGTCATGCTCGATACGGGCATGAGCCGCTACGTGCCCGAGAATCTGCTGCTCTTCATAGCGGTCGATCCAGACGCGAGGGGGCAGGGCATCGGTGGTGCGCTTCTGCAGCGCGTATTCGAGGAGTGCGAGGGGCAGGTGAAGCTGCACGTCGAGCATGACAACCCCGCGCGACACCTCTACGAGCGGTCGGGTTTCAAGTCCAAGTATCTGGAGATGAGGTGGGAAGGTGAATAGGATCACGATCGACCTAGACGCGCTCGAGTACAACCTCAACGTGATCAGCAACTGGGTAGAGGGGCATGGAGCGACGCTGACCGTCGTCACCAAGGCTCTCTGCGGTCACCGTGAAACGCTGGAAGCGCTACGGGACCTGGGCGTCGACTCGATGTCCGACTCCAGGCTCGACAATCTGGAGGTGGTCAGAGACGTGGCCCCGGACGTTGAGACCTGGTACCTGCGGCCGCCCCACAGCTCCGCGCTAGACGACGTCGTACGGCTGGCCAACGTATCGCTGAACACGGAGCTTGAGATCATCCAGGAGCTGAACGACGAGGCGCGGAAACAGGAGACCGTGCATCGCGTCGTCGTGATGATAGAGCTGGGCGATCTGAGAGAGGGGATCCTGCCCGGCCGGCTGCTGCAGACCTACAAGAACATCTTCGAGTTGCCCAACATACGCGTCATAGGAATCGGCGCCAATCTGGGATGCCTGGGCGGCGTCGTACCGTCGATCGACCAGTTCATGCAGCTTGCGCTCTATCGTGAACTCCTCGAGCTCAAGTTCGAGCGGAAGCTGCCGCTCATCTCCGCGGGCTCAAGCTCATCGCTTCCGCTTCTGATCGACGGCAGCCTGCCCAGACAGATCAACCACTTCAGGGTCGGCGAGTCAGTCTTTCTGGGTACGAACCTCATACAGGGGGGCTTTCTGGAGGGTCTCCGGAGCGACGCCATGAGGCTCGAGGCCGAGATCGTCGAGATCAAGGAGAAGGGAATGGTGCCGCTGGGAGAGACGACGGAGATGACGCCCTTCCAGCCACTGGAGGAGAACGAAGAGACCGACCCCGGGCAGCGCGGCTACAGAGCCATCGTCACAGTGGGGCAGGTCGACACCGATATCGGGGGGCTGACGCCGGTAAACGAGAGCTACAAGATCGCGGGGGCCAGCAGCGATCTCACGGTCGTGAACGTCGGTGAGGTCAAGGAGGGGCTGACGGTCGGCGACAGGATCGGCTTCCGCGCGGCCTACTCGTCCTTCGTTCGGCTCATGGCCAATCCGTACACCGAGAAGGTGCTGCTGCGGCCGGCCTCGTAGCGGTCCGGCTCCCGGGAGCCGGGTGCCGCTCGGGCGACGCCTGCACGCTGCCGCCGGCCGCGCGCAAGACTTGCCAAAGCCGCAATCTAGTGCTATAATCAGGACTGTATGGTGCCCCGGGCAGATGGTCGGGGCGCGCGCTGAGTAGTCGCAGTGAACGCCGTTCGGCCGACGCGGCCTGGCGGCAGTTGGAGAAGGGGCTACGCCTCCCCAGACCCCGGCGGCGTGCTCCACAGAGACCGGGCCACACGTAGGCCCGTCGATGGGAGCACGTATGTTCCGGCGATCTACTGCCATCCTCGTTGCATTCGCTTCGGTCGTTCTTCTCTCGGCGCCGGCCGCGCACGCGGCGCAGAGAGCCGTTCTCGCCGAGCTCTTCGGCGGCACCTGGTGAGGGAGCTGCCCGAGCGCCCGTGAGGCGCTCCAGGATCTTCAGTCCAGCTACGGCGAAGACCAGCTCGTGGTCATCTACTGGCATCTGAGCGACGCCTACCAGATCTCGTACGGCAACACGCGGGCCAACATGTACGGAGTGACCGCGGTGCCGACGGTCTGGTTCGACGGCGTGTACGAGCAGGTAGGAACCAGCGAAGCCGCCTATATCAGCTACACCAATACGCGTCTAGCCGCTCCCACTCCGGTCGAGATCGAGTCGAAGGGTGTCATCAACGCCGACGGTGGATGGGTCGACGCCAAGTTTCGCGCCGTCGATAGCGTGCCCTACGGCACGATGACGGCCCGCTTCGTGGCAATAGAGGAGACGAGCCAGGAGTACCCGTGGACGGCGCGCGAAGTGGCGTCCCCGGCGACGGTCTCCCTGTCGGCCGCCGGAGATACGGTGGTGGTGTCGCGTAACTTCAACGTGACATGGGCCGTACAGGGCGATCTCGATATCGTTGTCTTCCTCGAGGACACGTCGCCTCTGGAGGTCGTGAACGCGCAGATCGTCCCGTTCGCCTACAACCCGTCGTTCGCCTCGCCCGATTTCGCGATCGAGGCTGACTATGGCGACACGACAGTTCACTCCGCGACCCTCACCAACTCCGGGGCGGTTCCGGATACATTCACCGTCACGTTCAGTCAGGATGTTCTCCCGGCCAACGTCACGACGTCCGACTGGGCAGGCGACTACCGAGAGGCCGGAGGAAGTTGGACCACCGGCCCGTCGACGTTCGCGCTCGATCCGGGCGAGAGCGTGGATCTCGAGGTGCGGCTGATCGACAACATAGGGAACACTCCGGGTCTGGGGCTGTCGTCGCTCAACGCTCAGAGTCAGGGAGCGGCGGAGGCGACCGCGGTGGCTTCCTTCGCTACGTTCGTCGACCAACGTTCGATTCTGATCGTCGATGACGACGGCGGCCAGAGCCTGGAGACCCACCTCCAGACCGCGCTCGCCGACACGGGGCTCGCGGCTCGCACCTGGGACGCGGATTCGCTTGGCAGGCCGACTCTCGGAGAGCTCTCTTCCTACTGGGCGGTACTCTGGACGACAGGCGGCAGCAACTGCTCTCAGGTGAGCCAGGCCGACGAGGCGGCGATGATCGACTATCTCGACCAGGGAGGGAACCTCTACCTGGCCAGTGCCGACTTCCTGTCATCTCGCTCCGGCGCGACCGCCTTCACGACGGACTACCTGCACATCGACTCCTGGACCTCCGACATGGGCGGTTTCTCTATGGCGGGGGTGGCCGGGGACCCGATCTCCGACGGGATGGCTCTCGGCCAGTCGGGAGGACCTGTTCCGACCTCGGCGGCCGACCGCTTCACGCTGCTGTCGGGAGCGGACGTGATATTCGCGGCGTTCGGCAACCCGACCGGCTTGAAGGCGGAGGAGAGTGGGCACAAGGTGGTCTTCACGGCGTTCCCGTTCGAGAACGTGAAGACCGGAACGGCCGATCCCTCGAACCAGAAGACGCTCGTCTCGCGCATCCTCTCGTGGTTCGAGATATCGACGGGCGCTGACGACCAGGCGGTCGCGTGGAAGGGCATGTCTCTCGAGCAGAACGTGCCCAACCCGTTCAACCCGGTTACGCAGGTCGCCTTCACGGTCCCGGGTGGCGCCGAGAGGGCCACCGTCAAGGTATACGATGTGAGAGGTCGGCTGGTTTCCGTCCTTTTCGACGGATCCGTCGACGGCGGCAGGCAGGTCGTGAGATGGGACGGCAGGGGACCCGGGGGAGCGAACGCGGCGTCGGGCATCTACTTCGTGCGCCTCGAGGCGAACGGAGAGAGGTCCGAGCGCAAGATGACGCTTCTGAAGTAAGGGGACGCTCCGTGACAGAGCTTCGCGCCGCGGGGCCGTAAGACGCTCTTCCCCGAATCCGTCGGCGCTAGAGGCCCAAACAAGAGGGCCCGGGACTTCCATCCCGGGCCCTTCTTCTGGTGCTCCGCACCTGCGGATTTGGCGGATAGCCTGGTTCGAGCGGCGATGCAGTCAGGGGCTCGGGCAGAGCCCGGGACCTTCGTCCGTCCGGCTCACCCGACGGACTCCTCCGGGGCGCGGGAGCATAGCCTCAGATGGTAGCCGGATATCGCGAGCACGATCGCGGTCGGGAACGCACGAGGGTTGCGGAAGAGCGTCCAGATGAGAAGGCCCTGATAGCGGAAGCGCTCTTCTCCGACGATGCCGAGGAAGTAGAGCGAGCGGAAGAACGCGACGATGTGCCACCCGCACAGCCGCGCACGCGCGGGCCTCGGGCGATACTCCCTGAGGAACGTCCTCAGTCTGGCGTAGTAGTTCCGGGGCGAGTAGAGGTCCGAGAAGGTCTTCCAGTAGCCTCTGCTCAGGCTCTCCAGCCCCATTCTCGGCACTATGTTCGTCGTGCCGCCGGTGTTGTCCCCCGACATGTCCTTGCGTATGCGGCCTTCCTTCTTGAGCCGCTGGTAGAGCGCGGTTCCGCTCGGGGCCTGCAGCATTCCAACCATCGCCGTCGCGATGCCGCTCTGCTGGATGAAGCGCTCGAGGCGCTCGAAGACGGCGGGCGTGTCGTTGTCGAACCCGACTATGAACCCGCCCTGGACGACCAGTCCGGCGCGCTGCATGCGCCTCACGTCCTCCAGCATGTCTCTGCCGGCGTTCTGTCTCTTGTTGCACTCGCTCAGGCTCGCTTCCTCTACGCTCTCTATTCCGACGAACACGGTGTCGAAGCCGGCCCGTACCATCATCTCCATGAGTTCGGGGTCGTCGGCGAGTGTGAGCGTGGCCTGCGTGCTGAACGTCATGCCCCACTTGCCCTTGCGCCACTCGATCAGGGCGGGCAGGAGCTCATCCTTGAGCTTCTTCCTGTTGCCTATGAGGTTGTCGTCGACGAAACCTACCGTTCCTCTCCAGCCGATGTCGTAGAGACTGTCCAGCTCGGCGATGATCTGTTCCGGCGACTTCGTGCGCCATCTGTGGCCGAAGAGCTGGGTGACCGCGCAGAAGTCGCAGTTGTGCGGACAGCCGCGGGAGTACTGGATGTTCCTCGACGAGTACCTGGTCGGATCTACAAGATCCCATCGGGGAATCGGGGTCCGAGTCAGGGCGGGAAACTCCGAGCAGGCGTAGATACGCTTCGCGTCGCCGCGCTTGAGGTCGGCGAGAAGCGCCGGGAGGGCCGACTCGGCCTCTCCGAGCACGAAGTGGTCGACCTCGTCGAACTTCTCGTGCTCGGTCGAGAAGAGCGGGCCGCCGGCTATGATCGTGAGCCCGTTCTCCTTGCACCGCTGTATCGCCGCCATCGCGGATTCCCTCTGGATGACCATGCCGCTCACCAGCGCGCAGTCGGCCCAGGCCAGGTCGTCGGCCGAAAGCCCGGACACGTTCATGTCTGTGAGCCTGAGGTCCCAGTCCTCGGGCAACATGCCCGCGACCGTCAGAAGCCCCAGCGGCGGCGAGCTGGCGCTCTTGCGGATCATGCGCAGAGCGTGCTTGAAGCTCCAGAAGGTATCCGGTATCTCCGGGTAGATGAGAAGGGCGTTCATACGCGTATGCGGTCCTCTCCGAGTGCGTGCAGGCTGTGCGTCTGGGTGCTCGCGAGTGCTGCCGGGCCTTGGACCCGCCTGCCCGTATGATGCTATCCTGCAACCAACGTCGCACTTCGGATGGCCGGTGTCAATAGCCAACGCGGTACGCGGCAGGGAACGCATGGGTACATCATGACCCACCGAGCAGGGTCAGGAAGCTGGTCTGCTTCGGGCCCAGGTTCAGCATGAGACTCGGGTGCCGCGCGACCAGGCGTGCGGCCTTGTGGCCGGCCTCCCGCTCGGCTATGTTGGCGGCAGCCGGATTTCAGTCATCAGCCGGGGGCTCGGGAAGATGGAACTCGGATTCGAGGCCTACACACTTCTGACCGGAGTCGCGGTCTTTCTCCTGAGAATCGTGGATGTGAGTCTGGGCACGATCCGAACGATCAGCACTGTCCAGGGGAGGACCAGGACGGCGTTTCTGCTCGGGTTCGTCGAAGTCAGCATGTGGCTGGCGGTGATCGCGGCGATCGTGCCCAGCGTGGCGCAGCGCCCGATCCTCGGCGTTTTCTACGCGCTGGGGTTCTCGACCGGAAATGTCGTGGGCATTCTGATCGAGAGGAAGCTGGCGTTCGGCCACGCGATCCTCAGAGTGATAACGCCTCAGCGGGGCGAGAAGCTCGCAAGAGCTCTGAGGAACTCGGGCCACGCCGTGACGTGCTTCGAGGGAACCGGCAGGACGGGCCCCGTGCTTGAGGTTTGCGCGGTGTGCAGGCGGAAGGACCTGAAGGAGATACTCGGTTTGGTAGGTCAGATCGTGCCGGACGCCTTCTACGTCACCGAGCCCGTCGGGATGGTACGAAGCGTAAGACGCCCCACCATGCAGCCCCCGACCGGCTGGCGGGCGGTGCTCAAGAAGAAGTAGCCACGCCTCGCTTCTCCTCGATGCGCCTGACGAGGTCGCCTATCACGATCTCATAGAGCCTGTCACCAAGAACGCCGTCCTCGACGTCGGTCTCGATGTTGGGGTTCTCATTGACCTCCATCACCATGACCCGGCCTTCGTGTTGCTTCACGTCGACGCCGTAGAGTCCGCAACCGATCAGGTCGGAGGCGGCGAGAGCCGACCGCACGATTTCGGGCGGGACGTCCTCAACGGGCACCGACTCCCAATCGCCCTCTTCGTATCCTCCCGTGGCCCCGTGGTCAATTATCTGCCAGTGTCGCTTGGACATGTAGTATTTGCATGCGAAGACAGCGTTCCGGTTCAGGACGCCGATCCGCCAGTCGAACGGCGTATAGACGAACTCCTGAGCGAGCAGAAGGTCGGAGGATCTAAAGAGGTCCTGCCCCGCCCGTTGAAGCTCCTTCCTGTTCTCCACCTTGAACACTCCCCTGGAGAACGAGCCATCGGGGATCTTGATGACGACCGGGAAGGGAATGCGGGTCTCCAGGTCCCCGAGCGTGTCCTTCCGGACGATCGCCGACCTGGGCGTAGGGATGTCGTGCTTCTGCAGAAGCTCGGCCAGATAGATCTTGTTCGTGCATCGCAAAATGGAATCGGGGTCATCGATGACCGGGATCCCCTCGCTCTCGGCCCGCTTCGCGAAGCGGTAGGTGTGATGATTCAGCCCGGTCGTTTCCCTTATGAAGAGCGCGTCGTACTCCGCCACGCGCCCGTAATCCTTCTTTTCCAGAGTCTCCAGGTTCACATCGAGCCGGGAGGCGGCCTCTGCGAACTTCCTGAGCGCCGCGCCGTCGGAAGGGGGAAGCTCCTCGCTCGGGTTCTGGAGCATCGCGATGTCGTAGCGATACTGCTTCTTGGGCTTGGGCTCCCGCCGGCGCCTGCGGATGTAGTGCTCGAATCCAGACACGAAGAGCGTCTCCCTTTCGCCGTCGAGAGCGTGGAGATGCAGAGGCCTGACCGAGCTCAGGCGCCACTTCCCCTGGTGCCTGAATTCGGCCTGCATTAGCGGCATCGGGAAGAGGTCGAACAGCTGGCGGGCGAGGTCCGAGAGTGACGGATCGGGGTGCCAGCCGAAGCAGACGTCGACGGCAAGCGCCGAGAGGACAGGGGCGTCAAGACCGCCGAGCCTCTTCGACACGATCTCATCCAGGTCGGCGAGGTCGAGGCTGTAGATCGACTTCCTGCTCAGATCATTGATCGTCCTCACCGTCGGGATGACACGGCTACCCCGGGCCTCGGCAAGAAGGGAGCAGTAGTACCCCAGGCTCAGATACCTGTAGCTCCTGCAGAGGTTGATGATCCTCAGGCCCCTGCGCTGGGCGAACTCGGTCGAGTCGATGTAGTCACGCACCGGGACTGTCTGGACGTCCGGATACTCCGGTTTCCAGTCCTGCGGTCTGTCGATGATCACGATTCTCTCGGCCATCTGTCGCCTCCCATGGCAGCGGCCCACTGCCGGCGGTCCTGGGCCTCAGGCGCTTCCCGGGGCTTCCTTCGATTCCGCCAGGTGCTTTTCGTATCTCAAGGCCGACATGCGATCGTCGTAGTACTCGTCCCATCTGCCGAATGCGCGATACCCGAGCCGTTCGAAGAAGCGCGAGGAAGCATCGTTGTCCTCGCGAATCTCTAGCCGCATCCTCGCGCATCCGGCCTCCACGGCGGCCCGCTCCGCTCTCTCCACGAGACCGCGACCAATGCCGGACCGCCTTTGCCGGGGGAGGACTGCTACGGAGTAGAGCCGTGCCGTCGCGGAAGAGGCGCGGAAGAGCACGACTGCGTACGCGACGATGACGCCGTCTTCGACCGCGACGAAGACCCTGCCGCGCGCCCCGGCAAGCAGATGGCGGAAGCTCCTTCGGGAGATCCTGTCGCCCTTGAACGCGCCCCGCTCAAGCTCGATCAGATCGTCGATGTCGTCCGGTCCCGCCTCGCGAATCATGGTATCTCCCACGGAAACGGCGCGCGTTGGATCATCGCATCTCCCGAGGAAACGACGCGCATTGAATCATCGCATCTCCCGAGGAAGCGACGCGAGTCGAATCGTCGTGTCTCCCATGGATGTGGCCGTTGGACTGAGGGTAGCGTGGTCCACCTCTCCCGCGCTCCCGAAGGAACGTGGACTCCTCACAGGAGACCACCTGAATTCTAGGACTCAGAGGGAAGTTGGGGAAGCGCCAAGGTGACCGGCGGCGATCACGCGCGCCAGACGGGACGGGGCCGCATCTTCCACGGGGACTCAAACGGTCCGGGCCCGCCCGGACGGGCCCGGCGCCGGGTCCAGCCGGGCGCCGGCGGATCAACGCAGCACGGCCGCCTGGGAGCGGAGCACTTCGCCGTCCGACTCCACGCGCCACATGTAGACGCCGGAGGAGACCCTCGAGCCGTCGTCGTCGCGCAGGTCCCACCTGATCTCGTGCTCGCCCGGGCCGCGTGCCCCGCAGGCCAGGTCCCTGACCCTGCGTCCCAGGACGTCGTAGACCTCCACGCGCACCTCAGCGGGACGCGAGAGCGAGAAACCCAGGCTTGCGTGCGACGTGGCCGGGTTGGGGAAGGAAGGGCGGATGAGCGAGAGAAGCGCGCCGGCCCCGTCGGATATCCCGGATCCCTGCTCGGGACTGATGTTGACCACGTTGATCTCACCAGAGAGAGCATTGAGCCTCACGTAGCACACGGCGACGTCCCCGTCGATGACCGTCTGGAAGAGCTCGCCGTCATCGACCTCGTACGGCGCGGATTCGGCCGACATTCTGAACTTGATGAGCGCTTGCTCGAAATCCTTCGGCTGGTTGTTGACTATCGAAGCCGCGTTCTCCGTGCGGGTGCCGTCGTTCGGGTGCTCGAACGCGAGCCGGAGATTGAATCCCGTCGGACCGGCCGATATCGGCTCGGACGGGACGATGGTGCCGCCGTTCTGTACTCGCACGACGCGCATCGCCCTCTCGCCGTCGCATACCGTCTCTGTCGAGAGGTCGTACGGGTGTGAGTGGATCGAGCCCGAGGTGTAGTGGACGTGCCCCCACAGCGCGCAATCGATGCCGAGGTCGTCCAGGTCGAGCTGGTCCCGGAAGTCCATGTGGTAGAAGGCCACGACCGGGGTCCCGGTAGGCACGGCCGAGAGGTCCGAGTTCAGCCACAGAATCTGTCTGGTGGTGAAGCTGTCGTCGCCGTAGAGGCTCCTCCGCCACCTGTCGTAGTTGTTGTATGCCTCGAGCGATACGAAGTGAGCGCCGCCGTAGTCGAAAGAGTAATTCTGCGTGTATACGTTGTCAGCCGCAGGCGGATCGTTCAGGTAGTTCCAGCCGAAGAACTTCCACCAGTTCCTCCGCGCGGTGCCGTCGGATGGAGGCGTGTCCTCCCAGCCGCCGACGTCGTGGTTGCCCGCGCAGACGTAGACGGGGACCTCCAGCCGCTCGAGTATGCGCTTGGCGCGCGTGTAGTAGCGCTTGTCCAGGAAGTCCTCGAGTTCGCCTTCATTGACGACGTCGCCGGTCAGGAGCACGAACGCCGGGTTGATGATATTCAGGTCGTCGATCACAGCGTGGAGGTCCTCCATCTCGGACGTGTCGGTGTCGGCGCCCTGCTGGTAGTAATACTTGTGCGTCGGAAGGTGCGTGTCGGTGATCTGGACGAAGTAGTAGTCATCGCCGATCGACTGCCGGACCATGACCGCGTGGGCCTCGCTGTCGACGATGCCGCCCGACGCCTCGACGGACAGATCGTAGATCTCCTCCGGGGCATCAGGCGGAACAGTGACGTCGATGAACCAGCGCTCGTGATCGGCGTTGTAGGCTGCTCCGTCTACCGAGAGGGGATACTGGCCGGGAGCTCCGACCAGGGAAGCGGACCACCCGCCGGCCGAGGATGGCGCACGGGCCTCGATCGTGAAGCTCTGACCGGGCGCAGCGATCTGCGGGATCGCGAGAATGGGTCGCGCGATCACGGTCAGCGTGTCCCCGACTGAGCGAGAGGCCGCGCAGGGTGATGCCGCGGCCGCCAGCGCAGCCGCGCACAGGGTCAGCGTGGAGAGGATGCCTCGGAGTGTCATAGGTGCTTCCTCCATGTTGCCGAGATTGGTGACCCTTTTCCGCGCAGGCCACTCGACGCGCTAACACCATTCTAACACATCTGCGTTACTTGCTGGCTGTGCAATCTTGTGCAAAGCAAGCTTTGGCACAGAAGCAACGGGCGCCTTGGACCCGGGGTAGTCGTGCTGTAAACTGGCAGCTTCAGATCAGCCCTGTCCTGCCTGGCCGATTGTGCGCTCGGGCTTGGGTTTCCGGCGGAGCTTCGGCGGGGGGTGGGGCCAAAGCATGGTGTCAGGCGAGACGGCGCCGGTCGCCGCGTCTGGGCGTCAGAACGCGCGGTCGGGCGCCGGAAAGGAGAGCGCCCCGTATGGCCAGGGACCTCTGGGAAGAGAACCTGTCGGTAGGTGTAGACGTCATTGACGAGCAGCACAAGATGCTCCTGAGCCGGCTTTCCGAGCTCTCGGAGTCGGTATCTCAGCGGCGCGGTTCGGGGCAGATCGTGGGAACGCTCAGTTTCCTGTCGGACTACGTCGATTTCCACTTCGGAACGGAAGAGCGACACATGACGGCCAACGACTACCCCGGTTACGAAGAGCACAAGGCCGCTCACGAGGAGTTCAAGCGGACTCTCAAGCGGTTGAGCGACGACTTCGAGGAGGAGGGTGCGACCACGGGTCTGGCCGATTCGATCAACACGCTTCTGATCAACTGGTTTTTGAAGCACATCCGACAGGTCGACCAGCAGTTGGGACGTTTCTTCAGGGAGAAGGGGGTCGACGTCACAGCGGAATCGGAGTGAGGAGCTTGTCCCGGCGGCGGCGGAACGGCGCCGGCCGCGCGGTTCCGGTCCTCGGCGACCGACACGTGGGCGGTTGGTGTTCGCGCAGATGCGATGGACCAGCAGCTACCGGCGTGCCTTCGGATTCTGACGCACGCCGCGAGAGGAGAGAGAATGGCTACGGTAGAGAACCTGAAAGAGGCATTCGCGGGCGAGAGCCAGGCGAACCGGAAGTACCTGGCGTACGCGAAGAAGGCGGAGCAGGACGGCTATCCGGAGGTCGCGAAGCTCTTCCGGGCGGCGGCGGAGGCGGAGACGGTACACGCACACGCGCACCTGCGCGTCCTCGGCGGCGTGAACGACACGGATGAGAACCTCGAAGACGCGATCGCGGGCGAGGGCCACGAGTTCAAGAGCATGTACCCCGGTTTCGTGAAGGAGGCCGAGGCGGAAGGAAGCAAGGCGGCCGTGACCTCTTTCGAACGGGCGCTGGCGGTAGAGGAGATACACCACGGGCTCTACACGAAGGCGCTCGATGCCGTCAAGTCGGGCAGCGACCTCCCGTCGCGGGACATCTACGTCTGCTCGGTCTGCGGCAACACCGTCTACGGGGAGCCCCCGGACGTGTGCCCGATCTGCAACGCTAAGAAAGAGGCCTTTTTCCAGGTGAAGTGAGCCTTTGCCCGCGCGCAACGCGTCCCGGACC
>WJLY01000239.1 GCA_014728245.1 Candidatus Effluviviaceae Genus IV sp. | reverse complement strand
GTCGAGCGCCACGCGGTGGAGAAGGGCCGCCCTTCTGAAGAGGTTCTCCGCCGATGTGAGAAGCCCCGGCGCGATCGCCCCGCCCTGATACCTACCGTCCCCAGTCACGACGTCGACCGTAGTGGCGGTGCCGAAATCGACCACTATGGCCGCGCCCTCGGCCAGATGCCTGGCCGCCACCGCGTTCGCCAGCCGGTCCGGTCCCACCTCGCGCGGGTCGGCGTAGTCGATCGTGATCCCGAGATCGATGTCCGGACCGACGATGAGCGGCTCGACGCCGAACGCGGTCCTGGCCATCCCCGCAAGCTCGCCCGTGAGGGCCGGGACGACCGATGAGACCACCACGCCCGAGATCTCCGATGAGTCCACGCCCGACTGCAGACAGAGCTGGCGCATGAGTATCGCGTGCTCGTCAGCCGTTCTGCCCGCCTCGCTTGCGATCCGCCATCTGAAGCGCAGCACGCCTTCCGCGAGAAGCCCGATCACCGTGTTCGTGTTGCCGACGTCGATCGCGAGAAGCATTCTCTCACCCCGTTGTTCTCGGTCCGCGGCGCCCGATGGACGTCCGCTAGATGGCCAGCCTGACCGCGAGCCCCACGCCCACGGCATGGACGTCCGCTAGATGACCAGCCTGACCGCGAGCCCCACGCCCACTGCCACGACCATGCTGGCAAGTGTGCCTATCAGGTAGTAATCGGCAAAGGCCTTCGTCTTGAGTTCGGGGAAGCGAGCCACTGACTTCGCCGCGATGACCAGCCCCAGCGCGCCCCACTGACCGTTCAGGATCAGCGCGTAGACAAGCGCGCGCTCCAGATATCCGATGACCCGGCCCATGCGATACTGGTCGCCCGGATCGCCATCGGGGCAGGCCGTGGGGAAACGCTCGAGCGTCCGCTGAACGATCGTGCTCCCGCCTCTCAGGTTGAAGACGAAGCCGGCGACCACGAGCGCCGCCCTTCCTATCCATGGCAGCCACGGACCGACCGCCGGGCTCACTACCTGTTCATCGACGCCGCGGGACGCGAGTATCGCCCACAGAGCGACGGCGAATCCCAGGTGGAGCGCCTGGTCCGCCGCGAATGCGCCGAGGGTCCGGCCCCGTTCCCCGAACGCCCGGGACCGCGCGGCGTCCTGCGCGGTATGCAGAACGCACAGCCCGAACAGCCATGCCGTGAGTTCGACGCTCGCGAAGGGCGCCAGCACGACGAGATGTGTCGCGAAAACGGCCACGCCGTGCTCCAGGAGCGGCCCGGTGCGCGACTCCTTGCCGGTCGCCACGCGCTCGCTCTGGAACAGGAAATCGGAGAGCACGTGCGCGGAGATCAGGAGCGCCAGCATCGCGCCGGAGGACGCGGAGAGGCTCGCGAAGGTTGGCAGCGGCATCGTACGGTCATTCCTCCGAATTCTCGTTGGAGTAGGGTAATCCACCGAACTTGCGCAGCGAGAGTGTCAGAGCCCGCTCCGCACTGACAACAGGCCGATACAGGGCGGCCGAGAGCGCTTCGCTGACCGTCGACGGAGCGACCCCCAACTCGGAGGCCACCTCCCGCTGCGTGCTCGCCTCGCGAGCCAGAACGACCGTCGCCGCCTGCTTCTCCGACCAGCCTTCTCGGACGGACCCGAGCAGCCACAGCATGCCGGTCAGGATATCGTCTTCGGCGCCGCCGAACCCCCGCGCCGTGGCCCAGCGGTCCGCGTCCTTGCTGAGCTTGAGAGCGTCACGCGCCGAGTGAAAGCAGGGGCCATCCATGCCAAGAGCCTCTTCCCTGAACTCCGTCGAGACCGGCCCCCATCCTACGCCGTACCGGAACGCGACGCCCGGGACGCTGCGCTCCATGTGCGTGAATACCGCCATCAGGGCGCCCGGGTCGGCCAGCAGTCCCTGGAACTCGTCCCCGAGCGTCACAACGAAGCCGGCCCCGAGAGCGTCTCCCAGAGAGCTGTTCAGGGCCAGAAGGCCTTTCTCCATAGCCGCCTGGACGCCCGCTCGATCATCCACCTCGCGAGAGGCCCGTATGTCCCCGATCACGGCCAGGTATGATAGTTCGGTCATTTTGGCGAACTCCTTTCGTATTCGCCAAATTAGCCGAATCCGGGCCGCCCGTCAAGCCCTTTCTCTACGCGTCCCGGCGCCCGGACCCTCGCCCCCATGCGACCCGCCTACTCCTCACCCCCCAGTTCCAGCGTGATGTCGAGCGCGGGCGCGGAATGCGTGATGGCGCCGACCGATATGAAATCTGCGCCCAGCTCCGCCAGGCCGGCCAGGCTCTCCGCGGACACTCCCCCGGAGATCTCGATCTCGGGGCGGGAAGGGTGCGCCCGCGCGGCAGCGATGCACCGCTCCATCTCGGTCGGCGGCATGTTGTCCAGCATGATCCTGTGCACGCCCGCCTCGAGCGCCTCCTCCAGCTGGGAGCCGTCCTCGACCTCGACCTCTATCCTGACGTCGGGCCGCCGCTCCCGCACCGCCGCTACTGCGGCCCCTATGCCGCCGGCCGCTGCGATGTGGTTGTCCTTGATGAGCGCCATGTCCCAGAGGCCCATCCGGTGGTTCGTGCCGCCGCCCAGGACGACGGCCTGCTTCTCGAGACTCCGCATGCCGGGCGTCGTCTTACGCGTGTCGAGAAGCCGGGTCTTCGTGCCCGCGAGCCGCGCGACCAGTTCCGATGTCGCGGTGGCGACCCCGGACAGGCGCTGCAGGAAGTTCAGCGCCACACGCTCGCCGGAGACGATCGCCCTCGTCTTCCCCCGGACCACGGCGACGCGGTCGCCGACCCCGACCTCTCCCCCGTCGGCCACGATCACGTCCATCTCGACGCCGCGCGCCAGCTCGCCGAAGACCATCGCGGCGACCTCCAGCCCCGCGACCACTCCCTTCTGGTTCGCGATGAAGACGCCGGACGATTCGTGTCCCTCCGGGACGATCGAGTCGGTCGTGACGTCGCCAGTCCCGAGGTCCTCCTCCAGCGCCATACGTATGAGCTGCTCAGAGCAAGCGTCGATCGTCATCGCATCTCTCTCCTTCGGCGCCGTCCACCCCTCGATCCGAATGCGCGGCGCAGGTCCGGCGGCCGCGGGATCGGCCGCGGCGACCGTGGCCGCAACAGGGTCCGCGTACTCCTCGGCCGCGGCCGGCCTTTGCCGGTCTCACTTCCTCCGGCGCTTCTTCGTCCCGTCGATCACTCCGCCCTTCTTGTCGTCTCCGCTCTTCGCCCCTTCGCCCTTGCGGCGCGCCCTGCCGCGCTCCGCTCTGCCTCCGGTCAGGGGCCTGCCGTCCGCGCCGCGCTTCCCGCGCTTCTGCTGTTTCGAGACGACGGTCGCTCCGCCGGCGGCCTGTCCGGTCATCTTCAGCTCGTCTATTCTGTCGCGCAGAGACGCCGCCTTCTCGAACTCGAGCCTGGCGGCCGCGTTCATCATCTGCTCCTCCAGGAGCGCGATCATCTGATCGTTGTCGAGCGAGGGATCGAACTCCAGCATCTCGATGTCGTGCTCGAAGTCCTCCCTGGCGTCGGCCACGGCCGTCGCCCTCATGATCTCGTCGCGCGACTTCACGATCGAGGTCGGCGTGATCCCGAACCGATCGTTGTACTCGACCTGGAGACGCCTCCTGCGCTCCATCTCGGCGATCGCCCGCTCCATAGACCCCGTCATCCGGTCCGCGTAGAGGATCACCTTGCCGCCGAGATTCCGCGCGGCCCTGCCCGCGGTCTGGATCAGCGACGTGTCGGAGCGGAGGAACCCTTCCTTGTCCGCGTCGAGGACCGCGACCAGCGAGACCTCGGGAAGATCAAGCCCCTCCCGGAGCAGGTTGATCCCCACGAGCACGTCGAACTCCCCCAGCCGGAGGCCCCGTATGATCTCGACCCGCCCCAGCGCGTCGATGTCGGAGTGGAGGTACCTTACCCGGACCCCGAGCCCGTTCAGGTAGTCCGTGAGGTCCTCGGCCATGCGCTTGGTCAGCGTGGTGACAAGCACGCGCTCCCCGAGCTTCGCGCGCACTCTGATCTCCTCCATGAGATCGTCAACCTGCCCCTCGACGGGGCGCACGATGATCTCGGGGTCGACGAGCCCGGTCGGGCGGATGATCTGCTCGACGATCACACCTTCGGTCTTCGAAAGCTCGTAGTCCCCCGGTGTCGCCGAGACGAAGACGACGTGGTTCATGAACCGCTCGAACTCGTCGAACTTGAGCGGCCTGTTGTCGAGCGCGGACGGCAGCCTGAAGCCGTGCTTGACCAGCGTCTCCTTCCGCGCCCGGTCTCCCCTGAACATGGCCCGGAGCTGAGGCACGGCGACGTGCGACTCGTCGATGAACAGGATGAAGTCATCGGGGAAGTAGTCGAGGAGCACCGCCGGGCGCTCGCCGGGAGCGCGGCCGGAGAGATGCCTCGAGTAGTTCTCGATGCCGGAGCAGTAGCCCATCTCCCGCATCATCTCGATGTCGAACCTGGTCCTCTGCTCTAGCCTCTGCGCCTCAAGGAGCTTGTTCGCCGACCTGAGCTCGGCCAGCCTGCCCTGGAGTTCCACCTCGATGTCCTCGATCGCCCGATCGACGTTCTCCTGCGTGGTCACGAAGTGCTTCGCCGGGTAGATCGAGACCGATTCCATCTCGTCCAGCACTCTGTGCGTCACCAGATCGACGACCGCGATCCTCTCGATCTCGTCGCCAAAGAGCTCGATCCGGATCGCCTTCTCCTCGTAGGAAGGCCTGACCTCCACGACGTCGCCCCGTACGCGGAACGTCGCGCGCGCGAAGTCGTAGTCGTTCCTGTCGTAGCGCATGTCGACCAGGCGCCGCAGCATCACGTTGCGGTCGACGCGATCGCCGACGTCGACCGAAAGAAGCATCTCGCTGTACGCCTCGGGCGAGCCGATGCCGTAGATGCACGAGACCGAAGCCACTATCAGGACATCGCGCCTCTCGAGCAGCGACGTCGTGGCCCTGAGCCTCAACCGGTCGATCTCGTCGTTGATGTCGGCGTCCTTCTCGATGTAGGTGTCGGTCACCGGAACGTACGCCTCCGGCTGGTAGTAGTCGTAGTACGAGACGAAGTACTCGACCGCGTTCTCCGGGAAGAAAGCCTTGAACTCGGCGAAGAGCTGCGCCGCCAGCGTCTTGTTGTGAGATATGACCAGCGCGGGGTGGTCGAGACGGGCCACCACGTTGGCCATCGTGAACGTCTTGCCCGACCCGGTCACGCCCAGGAGCGTCTGGAACTGCTCGCCGCGCTCGAGACCGGCCGACAGCTCGTCGATGGCCTTGCTCTGGTCCCCCCGGGGCTCATACCCGGAGGTCAGCTTGAACGATCTCTTCATCCGTCATCCGCCGCAGGTGAAGGAGGAGACCGGCATGGGCTCCCCAAAAAGAGCCGGACCCTGTCCGGAGTCATTCGTCGCCTCGGGGACGGGGTCCGGCGCGCACATCCGCGTCGCTTCTATCTCGACATGCCGTCTTCCGTGACGACCAGATCCTCGACCGGGCCTCTGCCACTTCCGGCGACGCCCAGGTACTCGCCGTTCAGATAGAGCTCAAGCGCCTCTCCCGTTCCGACGAAGAGGATGAACTCCTCGACGCCCTCCCACCTACGCCGCTCTCCCTCGTCGAGCGTGAGCTCGGACACGCGCTCGCCGTCGACCGAGACCGCGACGTAGACGCGCTCCCTGGCCACCACCATGAGCTCGAGCCCGTGGACCTCGATCATCGTATCGACCCAGGCAGCCTCGCTGACGGGCTCCGTGACCAGGGGAACCTCCTGGGTGGTGTTCGCGGCGATCTCCGGCGCGGGCGGCCTGTTCGTCCAACGGACGACCAGCACGACCGCCACGATCACGACGACCGCGGCCACCGCCATCCAGATCCAGCGCCTTCCCGCCTCCCTGCTCTGCTCCTGGAGCTCGATCTCGACCGCGTCCCACTCGTCCAGCTCATCCGGCTCCTGCTGCTGAGTGAAGCGCATGTACTTCTCCACGATCTCGTCCTCGTCCAGCTCCAGGAACCGCGCGTAGGTGCGCAGATGCCCCTTGACGTAGACGGGGGCGGGAAGAACGCTGAAGCGGTCGTCCTCGATGGCCTGGAGGACGAGCACGCTCATCTTCGTAGCCTTGGCCACGTCCTCTATCGTCTTCCCCTGAGACTCGCGCTCCTTTCTCAGGAGTTCGCCGACCGACTCCATCTGTTCCTCCGATTCCGGCTCCCGCCCGAGGCCTTCTCCCCGAAGGCGGAGCCGGCTCTCTCGACTGCAGACGCCGGGCCTAGCTCTCGTACCTTATGGTATAGCTTACGACTGTCTCTCCGTCAGGCTCAACCGGGATCTCAAACTCGATCCGATTCGACTCCACCTTCTCGAACTCATGCGTCGTATCGGTCACCTCCCAGTAGCCCCTCGGATGCTCGACAAGCCTCACGGTGACGGAGGTCTCCTTGTGGTTCCTTACCGAGACCTCGTAATCCTCCTCCCTCACCCTGTCCGTGATCTTCCTCTGGTCGGTCCTCGTCCGCTCGACCTTCACATCGAACGCGTTGCCGAGATAGAGCTCTACGTCCTCGTCCTTCGGCGTGTGGTCGATCATGTCCTCGCCGATGAACTGCAGGTCGTCCGCCGAGTCCTCCTTGTACATCCGGACCTTCCCCGCCGGAAGCGCCCTGCCGAGGCCTGCCCCCTCTGAGTTTGTGAACTCCAGAAGAACGCGCACGTCGCTTCCTCTATGATAGTCGAACTCGAACACCTTCTCGACGGCCACCATCGTGCTCGGGAAGAACGTGAGCTGCTTGATCTCCCTGTCGGCGACCGTCGCCGGCGTGTCCAGCTTGTAGAGGTAATACTCGAAGAGCGCCTCCTCGGCGAACTCCGGGGCGGCCTTGGCGCCGGTGACTAGCGCCTCGGCATCCATCGCTCGCAATCCATCCGGCCCGCGCGCGCGAACACGATGGACATCCCCGGCGACGAGATCGAGCTGCGCCTCCTCGTACGAGGTGCCCGAACGGTTGTCTATCGAGACCCACGCGGCCAGGTCGATCCGGTCGTCGGCCTCGCTTATGACGCCGACGTACTCCGCGTGCCAGTCGATGCTCGAGGTCACGTAGGTCACCTCGACCAGTCTCTCTCCGGCCTCGTCGGCGCCTATCTTCCAGACGAGCGAGGGCCTGGATATGAGACCGGCGGGCAGGCTGGGAAACCTGATGTAGGAAACCTTCTCGCGGTTGAGCGTAACGACCGGGCCCGCCCCGCGGCCCTGATCGAGCACCACCGACGAGCCGTCGAAGCTCACGAGCCTCCCCGTGAAGAGGTCGGCCTCTTCGCCGATCACGTCTATCTCCATGCCGAGGTACTTGTCGAGGATCTTGGAGGAGCTGGCGAGATCGAACCGGTAGTTCTGCTCCCAGACGGAGGCATCGGGTCCCTCGAGGATCTTGAAGTGGACGCTCGTCGGGTCGATGCGCTGCGCCACGTCCGGGAACTGGACCTCGTGCACGCCCGAGCGCAGCTCCATCGCGCGAACGTCCTTCACGAGCGCCATGTCGCTGTTGTAGATCGTTATCGAGACGCCGGGCTCGGCCGCCTGGAGCCCGGAGAGGCCCAGAAGCAGAGCAGCGGCAACAAGCAGAAGACTCCTCATGTGCTGCCTCCTTCCTGTCGAGGCGCGCTCAAGCGAGCCGCGCGACAGTCACCGCGAGCGCCGCGAGTCCGGCGCCCCAGCAGTAGTAGGCGAATCTGTAGAACGTCCCGGCCGAGACGACCCTCATGAGCACGGCGATCGCCGGGAGAGCGCTCCCGAACGCCGCGGCCGTGCCGACAGCGGTCGCCGCGCCCGCCTCCGAGCCCGCTGCCAGCGCGTCGCCCACGCTCATCGCCGTGGCGCCCAGGATCACCGGGAGCGACAGGAGGAACGCGAACTCGGCCGCCGCCGAGCGCTCGAGCTTGAGGCCGAGCGCGGCGGATATGGTCGCGCCCGAGCGCGATATCCCCGGCAGGACGGCCGCCGCCTGAGCGAGCCCGATGAGAAGCGCGCCTCCCGCGCCGGTCCTCCTGTTCCCGCCTGACGGGATATACCTGGTTACCCAGAGTACCACGCCCGTGACGATCAGGAGAGCGGATACGAGCACGGGGTTGTCGAAGGCGCGTTCGACGCTCTCGGCAACGAATACGCCCACGGCCGCCGCCGGGAGCGTGCCGACGAGCAGCATGAGCCCCAGTCTGGCGTCCTCGCGCTCGTGGTCCCTTCGCAGGGCCCACAACGCCACCGCCCGGAGCACCTGCGCGATCCTCTTTCTGAAGTAGACGATCACGGCGAGGGCGGTTCCGAAGTGTACGAACACCTCGAACGTGACGCCCGGACTGTCGATCGCGAAGAAGCTCTCGGCGAGCGCCAGGTGCCCGGAGCTGGACACGGGGAGGAACTCGGTGAGCCCCTGGAGTACGCCCAGCATGATCGCCTGGAGTATCGACATCGGTGCCGCCTCTCACATGTCGGCGTGCGGAATCACGTGTCCGCGCGGGTCCCGTTGCCGCCTGCGTTGCGACATTGCCGGACTGCCGTAGCCGCCCGTCTCGCCGTGTCGCCGCCGTCGCGACAGTATCGCGCCGCCGGAGCCGCCCGTCTCCCATTGTCGCCTGCGTCGCGACATTGCCGGACTGCCGTAGCCGCCCGTCTCCCGGCGCCGCCTGCGTCACACCGTCCCGGCGACGAACGCGGCCAGACCCAGCGCCATCGCAACCTTGAGCCACGCGGAGACCCGACCCGGTGAGACGGATCCGCGACCGGCGCCCGTGGCGCCCGTCGACGTCACGACGAGCCACGCGAGGATCCCCTCCACCGGCACGAGGAGCGCCAGATAGAGCGGACCCAAAAGCCCCGTCAGG
>WJLY01000238.1 GCA_014728245.1 Candidatus Effluviviaceae Genus IV sp. | reverse complement strand
CGTGGAGCCCACGACCGGGATTGAACCGGTGACCTCATCCTTACCAAGGATGCGCTCTACCGACTGAGCTACGTGGGCGCACGCGTAGAAACGAAGACGCCGGACGCCCCCGCAGGCTCCCGCAATTGGACGAACGCAAAGTATATCAATCCGTTCGCCGGCCGTCAAGCCTAAGCCGCACGCGGCGTCCAACTTTTCTGGAGCGGGAAACGGGACTCGAACCCGCGACCCTCAGCTTGGAAGGCTGATGCTCTAGCCAACTGAGCTATTCCCGCGCAAATCGTCCGATCGACCGCGCCCCGCATCGTGGTGGGGGGGGGAGGATTCGAACCTCCGAAGGCTTCGCCGACAGATTTACAGTCTGTTCCCTTTGACCGCTCGGGAACCCCCCCGGCGTCCGTATTCCGCCGCGCACCGGCGCGAAGAGGCGCCGGGCGCGGGCGCGATCTGGAGCTGGCGAGAGGAATCGAACCCCCAACCCCCTCATTACAAGTGAGGCGCTCTACCGTTGAGCTACGCCAGCTCAAGCCTCACGGAACTCCCCTGCGCGCGGGGTCTCTCGCTTCCCGCGGCGCCTGGGCGTTTCCTCTCGTTGTCCCCAGCTGCAAACTTGAGAGTTTACTCACGAAGGAGGGTGATGTCAACTCTAAAGCGTGACCGCAGGGCACCGGGGCTCCCCGGCTCCCCCGCCCGCTCTTCAGGCCCCCGAGGGCCTGCCGCTACACGTTCCAAGGCTATCGGGCCTTCCTGACGACCGGCCCGTCCGGCGTATCTTCTACGGTATAGCCTGCCGCTTCGATCTCCGCCCTCAGCTCGTCCGCGCGTGCCCAATCCCTGGCGGCTCTCGCGTCGGTCCGCGCGGCGACCAGCTTCTCGACTTCCTCAGGTGCATCCTCGCCGGCGGTCTCGAGGTCCTTCAGAAGCCCCAATATGTCAAGCAACCCTCGAAGCGTCCGCCTGTCCGCCCGCAGGACCTCTGCGGAGGCGCCTGACTCGATCTCCTGATTCAGTACGCGGACGGCCTCAAAGAGATGGCCCATGGCCTGAGCCGTGTTCAGGTCGTCGTCCATCGCCTCTATGAACTTCGCCCGCTCCTCTTCCATCGCGGCCGAGGGCTCCGCCCCCTCGTCCCCCTGCCCCTCGGGCCCGACAACTCGGTCGAGCGTCCTGAAGAGATTCTCGAACCGCTCTATCGACGATGCGGCCTCCTCCAGCCTCTCGTCTGAGAACTCGATCTGGGTCCGGTAGTGGGTCGACAGAAGGTAGAAGCGGACCACGTCCGGAGGGAACTTGGCGGCGATCTCCTCCATCGTCTTGAAGTGCCCGGTCGACTTCGACATCTTCTCCCCGACCAGGTTCACGAGGCCGTGGTGGACCCAGTGGTTCACGTAGGGCTTGCCGGTCGCCGCCTCCGACTGGGCCATCTCGTTCTCGTGATGCGGAAAGATGAGCTCTGTTCCCCCGCCGTGGATGTCGAAGTGCTCGCCCAGATACTTGGTCGACATCGCCGAGCACTCTATGTGCCACCCGGGACGTCCCATGCCCCACGGGCTCTCCCACGCCGGTTCGCCCTCCTTGGCGGCCTTCCAGACCGCGAAATCCTCGGGATTGCGCTTCTTGTCGTCGAGGGCGACGCGCTGGCTCGCCCCGGCCAGCAGATCCTCGAGGTTGCGCTTCGAGAGCTTCCCGTAGTTCTTCCATTTCTTGACCTCGAAGTAGACGTCGCCGCCGGACTCGTATGCGTAGCCCCTCTCTACGAGGCGCTCCACGAGCTTGATGATCTCGCCGACGAACTCCGTGGCCCTGGGGTAGTGATCCGCCTCCTCGGCGCCCAGGAAGTGGAGGAACTCCATGAACTTGTCGATGTTCCGCTGCGCTATCTCGAGGTAGTCGACCCCTTCCTCCCCGGCCTTCTCGATGATCTTGTCGTCTATGTCGGTGAAGTTGATGACCAGCGTGACATCGTAGCCCTTGTAGCGCAGGTACCGCTTGAAGAGGTCCGATACGACCGCGACACGCATGTGCCCCACGTGAGGCTCCGACTGGACCGTCATCCCGCAGAAGTACATCCCGACCTTGCCTTCCCTGACCGGGACAAACTCCTTCTTCCTGCCCTCCAGCGTGTCGTAGATCCTGAGCATCCTCTTCTTCCTCCTCCTTTATCCGGCGGCGCGAGCGGCTCGGATGAAGTCTCGCGCGCGGCCGGCGTCGACAGGGCCTCCGGGCTTCCCGTCGCGCATGACCGCGCTTCCGACTATCACGCCTTCGCTCGCGGCCAGGGTGGCTGCCGCCGTCTCAGGCGTCACGCCGCTCCCAACCAGTACGTCGGTCTCCGGGACCGCCGTCTTCACGCGCTCCAGGTCCTCCGGTCGTGCCGGGCTACCGGTGGCTTGGCCCGTAACGATGAGCGCCGAGGCAAGCCCCCGCTGTACCGCGTCACGCGCCTGGGCCTCGAGCGATGTCGCCGCGAGAGGCGTAGCATGTTTCACGCCGACATCGGCGACTACCCTGAGGCCGGGAGCCATCTCTCGCACCGCCCGCATCGTGGCCATCGCATCGCCCTCGAGGACCCCCTGGTCGGCCACGACCGCTCCCACGTGCACGTTGACCCGGATGAACCGCGCCCCGACCGCGGCCGCTACGGCCACGGCCGACAGCGCATCATTCCTGAGCACGTTCACTCCCAGCGGCACGCCGGCCGCTTGCGCGACCCTGTCGCCCGCTGCCGCGAGACCGGCTACTGCGCCGCGTCCGGCGAATCCCCTCGCGAACGGCGCGTCGCCGAAGTTCTCAACGATGATGCCGTCGAACCCCGACTCCTCGAGCGCGCAGGCGTCCGCCTCCGCCCTGGCCAGGACCTCGCCCATGTCGCCGCCCCATCTCGGGCTCCCGGGCAGCGGGAGAAGATGCACGACTCCTACGACCGCCTTTCCGTGCCCGAACACGTCGTCCACGAACCCCATGCTGCGACCTCTCCTCCGAAGACTCGGCCGCACGGGGGCCTCGGGAGGAGCCCCCACGTGCGGCCGTGTCAGCGCGCGAGTCAGACGACTCTCCGCGGCCCGCTAGCCCCGCACGAACGATCTCACTGTCTTGGCGTCCAGCCGCTTCACGACAGCGGTCATGAGTTTCACGAGGCTGTCGTAGTCCTTCCTGTGTATGATACCCACGTGCGCGTGGATGTAGCGGGAGGGCACGACGAAGGTCAGGCACGGCACTCCCGACTTGTTGAACTGGATCGTCCCGCTGTCCGTGCCCCCCCTTGAGAGCGCGGTCAGAACGTAGGGGATCTTCTCCTTCTCGGCGACGTCTATCACGAAGTCGCGAAGCCTGCGGCTGGGAATGGCGCTGCCGTCGAGGACCATGATGCCGGCGCCGGCCCCGAGGTCCTCCCCGGCCCCGTCGCAACCGGGCGTGTCGGTGGCGATCGTCACGTCGACCGCGAAGGCCACGTCCGGATCCACCAGATTGGAGCTGGTCCTGGCCCCCCGCAGTCCGACCTCCTCCTGCACGGTTCCGACACCGTAGACCGTGTTCGGATGGGTCTTCCCTATCTTGTGGAGCACGTCTATGACCGTGGCGACTCCGATCCGGTCATCCCAGGCCTTGGCCGCGTAGGTCTTCTTGTTCCCGAGCATCGTGAAGTCGGATATCGGGACGATCGGGTCACCCGGTCGCACGCCGAGGCTCTTCTTGACGTCGAACTTGCCGGCCGCGCCGACGTCTATGTACATGTCCGAGATCTCCAGTACCTTCTTGCGTTCGTCGGGCTTCAGGATGTGAGGCGCCTTCGAGCCGATCACGCCCACGTAGTCACCCTTACGGGTCCTGACGAGAACCCGCTGGGCGAGCGCGACGTGTCCCCACCATCCGCCGATCGGCAGGAACTTGATGAAGCCTTCCTTCGTCACGTTCTTCACCATGAAGCCGATCTCGTCCATGTGGCCGGCTATCATGACGCGCGGGCTTTCGGACTTGCCCTTCTTCTCGGCTACCAGGCTGCCGAGATTGTCGTGAGTGACCGTGGCCACGTCGCTCACGTAGGACGCCATGAGGTCGGCCACTTCATCCTCGAACCCGGAGATACCCTTCGCCTCCGTGAGCTCCTTGAACATCAGTTCAGTCTTGTCCAAAACTCTGCCCTCCCGGGGGTGGGGCGCTCGCAGGCCGACCTTCCAAAACGGCCGGCCTAAGAGCGCTCGTCAAGCGTCTAAGGGGATTCGGGCGAGTCTAGTCGCCTTCCGCTGTCCCGTCAAGACCCCCTGCCACGGGCCGCCTGCGCCGGGTGCGTCGTGGCCGCCCGGGAGCCGCTCGGGGCCCGCCGGAACGGGCGGGCGGTCACTGGTACGCAATTTGCATTTCTTTGGCGGTTGCGGGATCGAACGCGAACCTCTAGACTTGCCGCCGGCTTGTGCCGATGCACCCGATCCGCCGGCATCTTGCGCAGCGGCTTCGCTCCGGGCCGTCCCCCGCGGCACAATACCGGAGCATTGACAACGGAAGGGTGGAACTCGGTGGTTAAACTGGCTCTCATAGGAGCGGGCGCCTGGGGACAGAATCTGCTCCGCAACCTGGTGCACCTGAGGAACGCCGACCTCGTGCTCTGCTGCGACACGGACGGCGGGAAGTGCGCCAACGCCGCGGCGGAGCACAAGGCGTTGCGCGTGTGCGGGGATCCCGACGAGGTCATCGAAAGTCCCGAGGTCGAGGCGGTCGTCATCGCCACTCCCGCGAGCAGCCACTACGAGCTCGCGGTCAGGGCGATGGAGGCGGGAAAGGACGTCTTTGTCGAGAAGCCGATGACGCTCTCCCTCGACAACGCGCGGAAGCTTGTGGATCTGGCCGACCGCGAGAGCCGCGTACTCATGGTCGGCCACCTTCTCGAGTACCACCCGGCCGTCGAGAAGATGAAGGAGCTCCTGGACGCCGGTGAAATCGGGGAACCCTACTACCTGTACTCGGAGCGCGTGAACCTGGGCAGGATCCGCACCGACGAGAACGCCCTCTGGAGCTTCGCGCCGCACGACATCTCTATCATTCTCTACCTGCTCAACCAGGAGCCCGTCGAGGTCGCCGCGCGCGGAGCCGCCTACATCCAGCCCGACATCGAGGACGTGGCCTTCCTCTGGATGCAGTTTCCCGGCAACAGGCTCGCGCAGGTGCACGTCTCGTGGCTCGACCCCCACAAGGTCAGGCGAACCACTCTGGTCGGCAGCAAGAAGATGATCGTCTTCGACGACATGCAGGCCGCCGAGAAGATCAGGATCTACAACAAGGGCGTGGAGTACAACGGCCAGTTCGCGGGATACGCCGAGGCGCTCTCGCTCCGGTTCGGTGAGGTGACCGTGCCCGTCCTCAAGATGCGCGAGCCGCTCAGGATAGAGTGCGAGCACTTCGCCGACTGCGTGGCGAAACGCGCCACGCCTAGATCCGACGGTCGCGACGGCCTGAGGGTCGTCCGGGTGCTCGATGCCGCCCAGAGGTCGCTCAAGGCGGGCGGCGCTCCCGTCGGCCTGGAGTAGCCGGCTCACGCCAGCCACCGCCGGCGACACTCACGAACAGGTGGAAAGGAAAGCTCAATGGACAGGTACGTCGACCCTGACTCCTCCGTCGGAGAGGGCACGGTTCTGGGTCAGTTCTGCGTCATCGAGCGCGGCGTTTCGATCGGCCCGGGTTGCGCCGTCGGGAACTGCGCCGTCATTCACGAGGGTACGCGAATGGGCGAAGGCGTGAGAATCGACGACGGCGCGGTGGTCGGCAAGCTGCCGATGAAAGCCTCCATATCGGCCACGACCGACGGATCCTCGGTCGAGCCCGCCGTCATCGGCGCCGGCTGCATCATAGGAGCCTGCGCCGTCGTGTACGCGGGCTGCGAGCTGGGCGAGGACACGCTGGTCGCCGACCTTGCTTCGGTCCGAGAGAACGTCACCGTGGGAGACCACTCGATCATCGGCCGAGGGGTCACCGTGGAGAACAGGTGCTCGATCGGCCGCTACTGCAAGCTGGAGAGCGAGTGCTACATAACGGCGTACTCGACTCTCGAGGACCGTGTCTTCATCGCTCCGGGTGTCGTGACCTCTAACGACAACTACATCGGCAGGACCGAGGAACGCTTCAAGCACTTCAACGGGATCACCGTCAAGAGGGGCGGCCGCATCGGCGCGGGGGCGACGATACTGCCGGGCAGAACGGTCGGCTGCGATGCCGTCGTTGCCGCGGGCGCCGTCCTCACGCAGGACGCGCCGGACGGCAAAGTGATGATGGGAGTGCCCGCCAGGGCCGTGCGAGACGTCCCCGAGGAGCAGCTTCTGCACAGGCAGGGCTGGGACGACGTCAGCTAGCGGCCGCGACCTCGCTCAAGACGTCGAGCATCTTCACGGCCGCCTCCTCTCTCCCGAACTCCAGCTCGGCCGAACGTCGTCCGTTGCGGCCGAGTTCCGCACGAAGCTCCGGGTCCGATGCTAGTCTCTCGATCGCGTCGACGAGCTCGCCGGGGTTCCCCGGCTCGACGGCGATTCCCGACCGCGTTCGCTCGACGAGGCTCCGGCTCTCCCCCCGCACCGCCAGGACGATCGGCCTTGCCATCGCCATCGCCTCGAAGATCTTAGACGGGATGACCGTTCGGAAGAGCGGGTCGTCACGCAGGTGCACGAGCACGGCGTCGCTGGCCGAGAGTATCCGCGGAACCTGTCCTCGGGGCTGACCGTCCAGGAAGATGACGTTGCGGAGCCCCCGCTCGAGCGCGCTGGCCCGGAGCGCCGCCTTCTCCGCTCCCTCTCCGACGATCAGGAATCGCGTCCTCTCGTCGCCTGACAGCTCCGCGGCGTCCAGGACGTTGCCGAGGCCGTGCGCCATCCCCACCGTGCCCAGATAGGTCACGAGCATGCCGTCCTTCCCCACTCCCATACGGCTCCGGAACTCCTCGTCCGCGGCGCGCGGGGAGAACTCGTCCAGATCGACGCCATTCAGAACGACCGAGATCTTGACCGGCGGGATGCCTCGCTCGGCGAGAATCGACGCGAACGATCGCGTCACGCATACGATGTGATCGACATGACGATACAGGAAGCCGGCAAGCCTGCCCACCGCGCGCATGAAGACGCTCGAGCCAGAGGCCCCGACCGCCTCGATCGACTCAGGCCAGAGATCCCGGAGCTCGAAGACGCAAGGCGCTCGCCTGAGCCTCGCCACCAGCCATGCGGCGACCACGGCGAAGAGCTGGGGCGACGTGCCGACGACGACGTCGGGACGGCTCTGTAGAAGGCCCGCCGGGACCGCGCTCAGCATGAAGCTCAGGAAGTCGAGCGACCTCCTGACGGTGCCCTTGTTAGCTGCGATGTACGACCACACCCGTACGACCCGGACGCCGTCGACGGTATCCACGCAGTATGCGTTTCTGTAGCCCTCGTGGAGCCTGCCGGTCGGGAAGTTCGGAGCGCACGTGACCACGGTCACGTCGTGGCCCCGCTCGACCCAGACGCGCGCGTGCTCCCGCGTTCGCACGGCCGGCGCGTTCGTCTCGGGAGGGTAGTTATCGGAGAAGAACAGAATCCTCATGCCGCAGACTCTATAACGGCGGACCTCGCTCCGCAAGAGCCCGCGACATGAACAAGTACCGCGGCCGCGAGACCCCGCGCAAACAAGCGGCGAGCGGGACTCCCGCTCCCGCTCGCCGTACTCGTACGATCTGTCGACAGAGCGCTACTTCCTCTTTCTGCGCACGAACCCCGCGACGCCGACAAGGCCGGTCCCGAGCAGGAGCAGGGTCCCCGGCTCAGGAACCGGAGGCGTCTCGCTGTCGAACTGGGCGTCAAGGCGCACCACGTCGTTCCTGCAGCCCATCGTCCAGTCGAAACCTATGTAGTCGCCGGCTACCGGAGAACCGAGCAGGTGGCGCGGGATCGTCAACTCGAAGACGTAGGTCCCGTACCCGCGCTCGACGATGCCGTAGTCGTAGAAGTCGACCGCGGCAAACCCGAGCGGCACGCCCCCGGCATAGTTGGTGGGTCCGGACTCGGCGACGAAAAACGAGCTGCTCTGGTACCAGTCTGCCGGATCGGTGTCGGCGACCTCGCCGGAGGCTCCGTCGATGTCGATTCCAAGATCGAGCGCGCCCGAGCCGAGGTCGATCCCCACGTCTCCCGGGGCGATGATCGAGCCCATGAATGGAAGCCCGCTGGGAACGGGGAACGAACCGACGACCGCAAGATACGCATTGCTCGCGTCGTCATCGAAGTAGACCGCCTCTATGTCGAACTGCTCCCCTCCGTAGGGCGCGCGCATGAAGTAAGCGCTGTAGTTGTCGTCGGCAAGATAGTCGGCCGTAAGAGACGCCGGTTCCCATGCGTTGTCGAACGTGCCAGTGCCGTCGACGCTCAGCGAAACGCCGAACAGGTCCGCGAGCAGCGTCGCCCCGGCCGGAAGGGCGCATACGACAAGCAGCGCGCCCGCCAGGAGTATCGTAAGATGCTTCATAGTCCCTCGCCTCCGATGGTGCCTGCACCAGTCCCTTGCTCTTAGTCTCTTCGGATGCACTGTCCTCATTGTCCCACATTCATAATGGTACCACGCGCGAACGTGCTTGACAAGACCAAAGTTCTAGGTGGTTGTCCAGCGCGTCCCCGGAGCGCGTCTTCACAAAGAAAAGGCGGCCGCTCTCGCGGGCGGCCGCCTGTGCCGTATCATATTAGTGAGCGAGATTCTGTAAATCGCTCGGCTCTTCCGCCTGTCTATCTACCTGCCCGGCGATCTCTTCCTCCGCCGCGCAACCAGCAGCGCGCCGAGCCCTCCGGACAGCAGGAGAAGCGTCGACGGTTCCGGAACAGGCTCCGCGCAGGCGCTCAGGCGCATCGTCCCCTCGTAGTCCATCTCGTAGTAGACCGCGTCCCACTCGGCCAGCCCCGGGGCGAGACCGTTCAGCGCCTCATCGAGGCCGTCGAGCGGCAACCCTCCCAGGATCGGAGCCAGCCCCGCGGAGAACCACGTCCCGATAGGCTGTCCCGACAGCCACGTAAGGGACCGCCGCATCTCGAAGGTCGCGCCGAACGACGAGGGCGCGAACGGCTCCGACGCGCCCTTCGCCGCCCACACATCCGCGGCGAAGTCGTCTCCGCCTCCATCGAGATCCCAGGCGTGACTCCCGACAACCGCTCCGGGGTTCATCGCCGGCATGAAGTGCTCGCCCAGAACCAGCCCGTAGCCGGGCGCCCACGTCAGGCCCATCGACTCCCAGCTCGCTACCTGTCCGTCGAAATCGACGCCCGATGCCCCGAGGCCGATGTGCCGCACCGGCGCCTCACCGGGTGTCTCCGGCCGCAGGCGCATTGTGACATCCGGCATGAAGTACAGACAGTGAGTTCCCTCCGGGATGTTCGAATCGACGGTGTAAGTGAAATCCAGCTCCTCGAACGTCCCGTATCCGCCGGTGCCGACTCCCGACCCCGCGTCCGAGAGGTACCAGCCTTCGGCCGAGAAGATGATCTCGGTCGTGTAGCCGGCCCAGGACGCGGTAGCGAGAATCGCTACCAGCAACGCGGTCGCCGCCAAAACCCTTGCGCATCTCATGGTCTTCCTACCCCTCGCATGCTGCCGTGCTTCGCCTGGATGGAAGTGCCGTCCCGTCTACCGGGACGGGTATTCTACTCCTGCCGAGATGCGCGGTCAAGACCGCTGTCGCTTCCGGGCGAGAGTGAGGCTCACGCCGCGACCCGGCGAGTGCCCCCGCCGCCCACAGAGCGCCCTACCACCCGCCTTTCGCCTCTCTCATGACATGGTGAGCTTGCTGCGCGTGATGAGCTTCCGGCGACGCTTGAGCGCACCCGCTAACGCAGCACAGTGAGCTTCCCGCGCGAGCACGAGTCCCCATTTCCGGTTATGAGCTCGCACATGTAGACGCCGTCACTTACGGGCCAACCGGTCGGATCCCGTCCGTCCCAGGTCACCTCGTAATCCCGCCCGCTCCGGGCCGGGCCGCCGACGCGCTCCTCGAAGACGACTCTGCCCGCCACGTTGACGATCCGCAACCTGGCGCCTTCGGCGGGCGCCGGGAGACTCAGGACGAACCTCACGTTCTCGGTCATGGGGTTCGGGCAAGCCGAAAACGAGACCGCGCTTCCACCTCCGTCCCCGACCGAGATCGCGAAACCCTCCGAGTAGTCGCTCTCGTTGCCGGACTCGTCGACCGCAGTCACGGCGTACTCGTACGACGCGCCGCTCTCCACCGACAGATCGAAGAAGCGGCTGTCCGGCACCGGCGTCGGCGTCAGCATCTCCGCCCGCGCCCAGTCGATCTCGCCTCCCTCCTCCCGGCAGAAGGCGCGGTACACGTTGTAGCCGAGAAGGTCCGGCTCGGCACTTGCGGCCCAGGTCAGGTCGACGCCTCCCTCCGCCGCGCGGCATTCGAGTCCCGTCGGCGCGTCGGGCGGGTCGGAGTCGGTGGGTACCGACGTCTGGAAGGACAGGTCGTCGCTCACGGTCTCCCCGCAGCCTGCGTCCCAGGCGCCGACGCGAAGACTGTAGGTGGTCCCGGGAGTAAGCCCGTGGACGGTTGCCGTATAGACCGCCTCGCCAAGAGGAAGTCCCGGCGCCGAGTACTCGCAGTCGAACTGGCTGCCTACTTCGACCCAGGAGGAGCAGGGCCTGTCGCTGGCCCACAGCACGACGGCGCTCGTGTCGTCGGCCTCGATGTCGACCTTGATGATGTCGACCGGCACGACCTCCGAAGCGGACCCCTCCGGCGGAATCGTGCGGAAGACCATCGGCTCGTGCTCCGTGGTGTCGCAGCCGCACGCGCTCCGTACCACGAACGTGTAGTCGACCCTTGGCGCTACCGGCCATACGAGCACGGAATGGTCGAGCGCGGCCGTCGTGTCGGCCGCCGTGGCGTAGTCGAGCGTGTCTCCGGTCCCGTAGAGCACCTGCGACGTGGCCGGACGGTCGGTCGTCCAGCTCACCAGCACGGAGGTCGCGGATACGACATCGTAGCCTACGCCGTCGATCTGCGGGGGCCCCGTCGGGTCGCCTTCCTTCGTCCAGAAGACCGAGTCCGCCGACGCCGCCTGCGAGCCGTCCCCGCTCTCGGCCGACACCCGGAAGTGATAGAGGGCGCCTTCCGCGAGTCCGGAGAGCGTGGCGGAATGGTCGGTCACGAATCCTGCCCCGGGGAACTCGGTCTCGCCGTAGAGATCGGTCGGCCCGTAATCCACGCGTCCGACCGCGGGTCGATTCGTCGTCCAGTTCACGATCGCCCAGGTCTGTCCGGTCTGCTCGACCGATACTCCCCAGAGAGCGAGCGGCGGCTGGCCCGTCACGAACTCGTGGTCGTCGGAGGAGACCCAGACATCTTCCTCCTCCGAGCTCCAGACGCGGTAATGGTACGTGGTCCCCGGCGCGAGCCCGGTGACAGTCACCTCGTGCGCCGTGACGAGCTCCGGGTCGACGTCTGTGGAGTCCCCGTAGTTGGCGGACGGACCGTATTCGACGAGCGACACTGCCGGCCGGTTCGTCGTCCACCCGACAGTCACCTCATCTGCCCCGATCGACAGTACCTCGACCCCCGACACGGTCAGCGGCGGGAGGGAGTCGGTCACCAGCTCCACGTTCGCGGACGCGGCCAGGCCACTCAAGCCGTCGTCGGAGAGCGCCCGGAGGTGGTAGCCGGTCCCGGGGTCGAGCCCCGAGACGACCACCGAGTGTTCGCTGACGAGGGTGGTGTCTTCAGGCGTGAAGGAGCCGTACGCTTCCGTCTGGCCGTATTCGACCTGCGACGTGGCCGGCCTGTTCGTGCTCCAGCTCACGGCCGCCCAGGACAGCCCGACGCTGTCGACCGCCACGTCGCTCAGGACGAGAGGACCATGCTCCGTCTGAAAGACCTGATCGTCCGACTCGTCCGAGTGCCCCGCCCCGTCGTCGGAGAGCGCTACAAAGTGGTACTGGGTGCCCGCCTCGAGACCCGGGAGCTCGAGCGAGTGCGAGGTGACGAGGGCGCCGTCCGAGACCTCTGTGCCGTACGAGGTCGTCAGGCCATAGCGAACAGTCGAGTTCGACGGGAAGTTCGTTGTCCACTCGATTACAGCGCTCGTGTCTGTGACGGACGCGACGCCCAGCCCGGAGATCACAAGCTCCCCCGGGTCTCCGATGTGAACGGAGATCTCGCCGGGGGGCAGACCGGACTCGTCCACGGCGAAGCTCAGTATCCCGAGGTCGCTCGTCGTGAAGGGGGACTCGTCCAGGTCCTCCCCCTCGACGCTGACGGCGAGCGGCGCGTCGGGTTCGAGACCGATTACGATGTGCGTCGTGACCGACCTTTCCTCCTGCGCCGAGGCCGGCTGCGCAACGACCGCGAGCGCCACGAGTGCCGCCAGCGCCGTCGTCACCGCAACCGCCCCGGACAGGGCCGTCACACTCGCGCCGGGTCGGTCTCTCAGACTGTGCATGGAATCACCGCTCGCCCCGTTCCGGTCGATAGTCTCCTTCCACAGGCTTGTCAGGAAGTTGCGGGATACGCGGGGCCGGAGGCTGGTGCGTAGGGGGTTGCCTTGCGGTGGAAGACCGCAGGGCCGGCATGCGTGGGGGGAAAGCTTCCGGCCCAGTAGTACCGAGGCTACTCGTGCCGTCACGGTCCCCGCGAATCCCTGACCTGCTGGCTTCCTGTTGGTAAGGGGGAATCAGGAAGCCGGACTCGCTAGACTGCACAATCTATGCCAGTTGGACAGTAACAGAGGGAATGAACGAGGCCCCGGTGGGCCTTCGGCGGGCAGGGATGTACGAAAACCCCGATGGGCCTGGAACGGACGGGGATGAAGGAGAGCCCCGTCCGGCCTGCGGACGGGGCCCTTGTAACGATACAGGCATTGTGAAGGCAGTGCCGTGATCGGGGCGGGGCTCCCCTACTCTCTCGGAGAGCCCGAGACGCTGTCGGACACGGCCGTGGCGCCGAACGAGTCTACAACAGCCACCTCATACCAGTAGACGAGCGTGTCGATGAGGGAGGAGTGCGTGTAGAACGTCTCCTCCGCCGAGTCGAACCGGGCGATCACGCGCTTCGTATCGGAGTCCGGCGGCTCAGGTGGATCCTGCTCCCACCCCCAGAGCTCGTACCGCCGGAAGTCCTCTTCCTCGCTCTGCGACCAGCTCAGCATGAGCGACGTTGAGTCGGGCGCCCACGGCGCGTACATTTCGACTGGCTCCGGCGGCGAGTTCGGGAGCGTCGTCCCGAAGACCTCGTTGCTGATCTCCGACAGGCCGATCTCGTCGACCACGTAGACGGCGTAGTAGTAGGTCGAGTCGGGCTCGAGCCCGGTGTCGGTATAGTCGGTCTGCGCGGCGTTCTGCCCCTCGTATATCATCTCCCGCTCGTCGGACATCTCGACGCCCGGCACGTAGGACCGGTAGAGCCTGTACTCCTCGAAGTCCGCGTCGGTGCTCCTCGTCCAGGAGAGAGCTATCCGCCGTTGGGAGAGCGGGACGGGACCGTGCATCGTCGAAGGCGCCGGAGGATCGTGGATGGTGATCGTCCCGTCCGCGAAGGCGTCGTCGGCCTCGTTTCCAACCTCGTCCGTGAAGTGACCCACCACGGTCGCGTCGATGATCTCGAGGCCGGGCGGGATCGTGTAGTCGCGCTCGTAGACCCCGTCGTCCTGGACCGCGTCGCCACCCGTGCCGTCGTCGTAGAGCGCGACGTCTGTGACCGCGGTGCTTATGTCGACCGAGGCCGTCCCGAACGGCTCTCCGGCGTCCATGGAGAAGTGCACCACATCCCCCACGAACTGGGTCTCCCCCCCGGAGTCCTCGGTGAGGTCCTCGATCGCGGCCTGCGTATCCAGCACTATGGCGTCGCTCACGACGTGGGACTCGTTGTCCTCGACGTCCCTGAATCTCGCGTAGACGAACTTCTCGCCGTCCCCCTGCGTAAGCTCCCACGAATACGTCGACTGGTAGGATACCCACGGGACCGACGACATGTCATCGCTGTTGGACACCTGCATGAGCTGAGCCGCGCCCACGGCAGAAAGCGTGAGTGTCACGTCCCTAGAGCCAGTCTTCGGACGGCCCGCCTCGATCGCGACGCTGAAGAGGCGCGGGATCACGATGTGCTCGCGCGAGAGCTTCCCCTCCAGACCCAGCTCGTTCACGGCGGAGATCTTGTAGCGATACTCGCGGCCGTTCGTGACCGCGCCGTCCTCGTACGTCGCCACCTCCGACGTGTCCAGCAGCTCGTAGTCCTCATCCTCCTCGTCTTCGACCACCCACCTGTAGACCCTGTAGTGATCCACGTTCGTCGTGCTGGTCACGCTCCAGGTCAAAACGACGTTCCTGTCGGAGACGACCGCCCCGAGTCCCGACGGCCTCGGAGGAACGCCTGACGAAGTGGCGGGATTGTCCGGGTCGGCCGGGTTCTCGCGCTCCGGCTGTGACAGGGTGTCGAAGCACGCCGGCAGCACGAGGAGAGCAAGGGCGATCGCCGCGAGGGCGATTATCCTCTTTCGCGTCATCAGTTCACCTCCGTGCGCGGCGAGATCAGAACCGGAACACAACTCCGGCGGTAGTCCGCTCCGGTTCGATCGACGCGAAGAAACCGGAGTCGTCTCCCATCGGAAGGCTCGAGTGTCCTTCGCCCTGCGCGGGCGAAGGAAAGAGAATCGTTGCGTCCAGCACGCCCGCGAGCCAGATCGCGGCGGCAGCGTAGCTCCACTGTTTGCGTTTCTCGTGCCAGCGATGGAGTTCGTCGAACGCCAGGTTCATCTCCGCGAACCTGGCGTCGATCTCGTCGACCTGGTCGGCCGCCAGATACGCCATCCTGGCCTCGGTGTAGTCGCTGTGGGCGTCGTCCCTCTTCTCG
>WJLY01000237.1 GCA_014728245.1 Candidatus Effluviviaceae Genus IV sp. | reverse complement strand
GCCAATACGGCACGTCGAACGCAAGGCCGCTCATCGACGTCACGGTACCGAGCGTTGCGTTGATGATCCCGTCCTCGGCCGTCAGCGTCTGGGTCTCGCGCCAGAGAGCACTGCCGCCGGTCTCAGCGTCGTAGATCGAGAACGACACGCTGTAGTCCCCGTCCGGCACGGGGTTCCCGCTCGCGTCGCGCAACACGCCCTGGTAGCTCATGTAGGGTGAGATGTCGGCCACGGCCACGGCCGCGGTCAGGAACACAACGAGCACAAAGAGAAGAGCTGTCGCCTTCATGATGGAACTCCCCGCCGGCATCCCGGCTATTTGAGAAGAAGGAGCTTGCGTGTCTCAGTGAAGTCTCCTGCTGTCATGCGGGTGAAGTAGACGCCTGACGCGAGCCCGCGCGCGTCGAACGTCGCTTCGTAGCGCCCCGGCTCGACGTCCTTGTCCACGAGCCTCGTCACCTCGCGGCCCGAGACGTCGTAGACGGTGATCGTGACGCGCGTCGGCTGCGCTACGGCATAGCCGATGACCGTCACCGGGTTGAAGGGATTCGGGACGTTCTGGCCGAAGACGGTCTCGAGTATCCCACCGTCCTCGACGCCGGTCAGAATCCAGCCCGGCATGTACCAGAAACCCATCTCGTTCGCGTAGGAGCCGCCGGACGCCTCGCCAATGAGCGGCTGTCCGACGGTCCCCTTCATCTCGTAGCTGCCGCCCGAGGCGTCGGTCCCGCCGGAGCCGAGCACCTGCTGGTCAATCTGGTACTGGGCGGCGACAGGCAGCGCGCACAACAGTACAAAGAGCGCGGCGACGAGCGACCAGGTAAGGGCCTTCATGGCGTTCCTCCTCTTCGTGAGTGGTTGGAAACGAGTGGCGTGGTGCGCTGTCCGCGGGAGGCGGCTACCAACAGAACTCTCCGGTTGGTCAGTATATCAGTCTGAGGCCCAATCAGGCAAGGAGACAACGACATCGCAGAGCTTGCGCCTCCATAGCTGAAGCCCCGGCGCCATCGAAGCGTACAGCTCGGCGAGTCGAAGACCACCCACACCGGGCTCAACTTGACGAGGTGAATTCTCCTTGCTATACTATGTTCGAGTAGCGAACGAAGTGCTTGGAATAGCGTTGGCCCGCACCTTTCCGCGGTAACCGAGGCCCCGCGTCCCGCCGAGGACGCGCATTGCTTATCTCCGCGAGAGCGGGATCGGGGGGACCGCGATCGGAGTCTACAGGCATGACCACAGACGCCGTCCTTGAGAGACCCCTCCTTTCCAGAACGCTTGTACTGGCTGCCGTCGCGCTCGGGCTAGTCGCTGCGGTCCTCTTCGCAGACGCGCGCGCCCAGTGCATCCTGGCGAACCCGAGCTTCGAGGTCAGCGGCTCCGGCGGCCAGGTGTTCGGCGGCTGGGAGCAGTTCGGGAGTGTTGGCTCGACTAGCTTCTCCTCCCACGGCTCCGTCGCGGCGCGCGTGACGGGCCCGGACCAGGGTGGCTGGGACGTATCCGGCGTCTGGCAGTGGCACGACGCGTCTCCGGGCGAGCAGTTCGAGGTAACGGGGCACGTGGCCCACTCGTCTTCCGACCCGCTCACCGGCGGCTGCAGGGCCATCGTCAACATCGAGTGGTGGGACGCAAGCGGCATGATCAGCTACGAGTCGCATGAGGTGGCGTTCCCCTCGACACAGACCGACCTCTACCAGCCGTTCTCGTTCGTGAGCGGCAACGCTCCCTCGGGAACCGAGTCGATACACGCGCTCTTCGCCGTCCTCCAGAGCCCCGACGATTCACCTCCGGACGTCTACTACGACCAGGTCACGGTCCTGAGCGAGAGCTATCCCACGATATACGACATGCAGTGGAACGACTTCCCGGGCGGGCGCCAGATCTCCTTCTCGGAACGCGACTGGCGAGTCAAGGGACCCGGCTACTACGGGCCCGGCCCCAACTCCTTCTCGAACTCGGAGAGCTGCGTGTGGGTCGATGACGACGACAGGCTTCATATGACCGTCACGAACGTGGGCGGAACCTGGTACAGCACCGAGGTGGCGCTCGTCGAAACGCTCGGCTACGGGGACTATATCTTCACGACCGTGGGACGCCTCGACATGCTCGATCCGGCTGTCATCCTGGGTATGTTCATCTGGCAGTACGGACCGTGCTACGACGACAGCTATCTGTGGTGGAATCCGTACAACGAGTTCGACATCGAGTTCGGCTACTGGGGCAACCCCTCGAGCGACATCGGCCAGTTCGTCGCGCAGCCCTGGGACTGGTATGGAAACCTGGAGAGCTTCGACGCCACATTCAGCGAGGGCGAGATCACGAGCCACGCGTTCCGCTGGCTTCCCGACCGTGTAGAGTGCAGAAGCTGGCGCGGCGGTCCGATAGACGAGGCGCCGGAGAACATGATCTTCACGTGGACCTACACTGGGCCACACATCCCGAGGCCGGAGATACCTCGCGTGCACATCAACCTCTGGAGGTGCTGCGACACGCCCTCGTCGAACCAGGAGGTTGTGATCGACGCCTTCAGCTTCTTCCCGGCGGGCCAGACCGGCGTCGACGAGGACACCGATCAGGACCTTGCCGTAGCGCCTGGGGCGCGCCTTCTCGCCGCCAGACCCAATCCCTTCAACCCGGTGACGACCATCGGCTACTCTCTCAGGGACGGCGCCGCGACGAAGATAGCCGTCTACAACACGGCCGGCCGCAGAGTCAGAACCCTTGTGAACGGGTACGTGCAGGCGGGTGACCACGAGGTGACTTGGGACGGGCGCGACGAGAGCGGCGCTCCCGTGGCCTCGGGCGTCTACTTCTACAGCCTTCGCGCGGGCGACGCCCGGGAGACGAGGCGCATGGTGCTGGTCAAATAGCGTCCAGGCGCAGTCCGCCTGACCGCTAACGGCTCGGCACTCCGACCCGAATCCGCCTGACGCGGCCCGTGCGGCCGAAGAGCTCCCGGCTGAGCTCCCGCCCAAGGGTGTCACCTTCGAAGGCCGGCTCCGAACCGTCGTCGAGCACCGCTCGGACCCACCCCTCCCCCTCCACACGCTCGTAGACGACCGGCACCTGGCAGAAGGTGAACGCTAGCGTCCCCGCATCCAGCTCGAGTGACGAGGCTTCCCCACCCACGTCGAAGTACCGGAAGACGGCGGACTCCTCGAGAAACTCCCCGGCATCAAGCAAGACGGGCCGGAACGAGACCGTCCCGTCCTCGACACGGACCCCGAGCTCACCCAGGCGAGTCAGTATTTCCTCCTTTACCTGGCCTGTCATCCCCGGCTGCTTCGCGCCCCCGTGGCGCGGCGTGTGGGAGTAGGGGTCGGTCGGGAACGCACCGTACTCGGCGGGCGTCTTCTCGAAGCCGAGGCCCGACCGAATCCGGCAGTAGAGATCCGCCAGCCTGACTCTGAGCGCGGGCGGACTCCCATCTTCCGAGGCGCGGAGCGCGACCTCCTGCGCCGCGACGAGCAGCTTGGCCACCATGTGCCAGTAGATACAGCCCAGTCCCTCGTACGAGTACATCGCGCCCGAGCGGCCCGTGTACTCGCTGTGGTTGAACACATGCTCGAAGAGACAGAGAACGGCCGGGCGGTCGCGCGCTACGGCCTCCGCCCATCTCTCGCTCTGCGAAAGCCTGTCGAGCGCCGCGTCGACGTCTTCCACATTCCTGAAGTCCGGGTGGAAGCGGATGGCGCCCGAGGCGTCCCGCACGACCAGTGACTCCTCGCCCAGCTCGAGTGAGTCCGCAAGCAGCGGAATCGCGCGGGCGCTCTCGGGCGCCACGATGTTCTTCTCCATGAACGGGGGAAGCTCCTTCTCCGGATACAGAAGGAAGGTCTCCTGATCCGCGCGATAGAGCGGGGAAGAGAAGAGGCTCTCCAGGATCTCCGCGGCCTCCTCGGAGCCGACGAGCCCCGAGCTGAGCACCGCCACCTGTCCCTCGAGCATGAGGTGGAGCGGCCGGAGCGTGGCGCTCTCCTCGTCCGCGCCTGTGCTGAGAAGCACGTACGCGTTGTAGAGCGAGTCGTCCCTGCGGTTGGCCCTGATCCCGTTGTCGACGAACACCCTGGCCGTGCGGCAGAGCTCCAGGGCCTCGTCTACCGGAAGCCCCTCTTTGCCGCCCGGGCCGCGCGCGTACACCCGCTCGCGGTAGGCGGCGAAGGACGCGCCCAGCTCGTCCATGAGTTCCTTGCGGTTCCGGTCGCCGAGCGCACTCAGAGCGAGCAGGCTCTCCCCGCGCTCGAGCACGGCCTTGACGTCGCGGAACCAGCCGACGACCTCCGCCGACATGCCCAGCTCCCCGCCCGACAGGCCCTCGAGAAGCCCCTCCAGGAACGTAAGGTACCGCCTGAGGTAGCAGAGCGTGACCACCGAGACGCCGTCTCCGACGAGCGCGTTGTTCGCATCATTCCACTCCGGCCTCTGCGTGTTGAGCCAGATGCCGCCGCCGGGCACCAGGTTCGAGAGCTTCGACAGAAGCGGCACCAGAAGCTTCTCGAGCAGATTGACGTGATGAACGCGGCCGCTCTCGTCCAGAACGAGTCTCCCGTCCGTGCCCATGGCCGAGACGCGGCGGCGGATCTCCCGGTCGGCCTCGGCGTCGAAGTCGATTGTGTCCGTCGGGTCTCTCACGATCTCCTCGTACGTCTTGAGGCGATAGGGCACGTCGGCGTAGCTGAAGATGTCCCTCTGCAGGAGGTCCTCGAGTTCCCCCGGCAGGTAACGGGTCATCGACTCCAGGAGCTTCAGGAGGTAGACGATCTGGTGGTCGCCCCAGTAGCCGATGTGGCTCCAGGGGTCTTCGGGGTCCGGGGTCTCCCAGTCGACGCCCTCGCGCGATATGCGGTAGGGGTTGAACCCGTCGACGGTGGAGGCGTTCACGAACTTGGCCACGATGTTCGACAGGAACCCGGGGAACGACAGGCCGAGCGCCTCCCAGTTCTGGAAGATGTCCCGCCAGTTGCCCTCGTAGTTCAGGGCCCGGCTCCCGTCGCCGTTCCGGACGTGGATCGTGAACCGGTTCCACGGACGGCTCGGGTCGCCGTGACGCCTTCCGAAGTAGAGCGGCAGGTACTCGTGGCAAAGGCGCTCGAGATCGGCGTCGCTGGTGCTCCGCGCGGCCCGGATGAGCTCCCCGACGGTGACGGTCTCCTGGAGCGAGTCCAGAAACCCACTCGCCCTCTCCGCCGCGGGGCGGTTCCTGAGCGCCATGAAATCCGCGAGGTCGGCCTTCGGTATCTCGTAGTCGTCAGCGAAGACGCCGCCCCGCATGCTGCTGAAGAGGACGTTCGCGAAGTGATGGACGGCGACGACCGGGCGCGCCGTCTCCTGCATTCCGTCGGCGCTCGCGACGATCCGGCGCAGGTTCTCCCCAGCTCGGGAGAGGCTCTCCTCGAGTTCCCAGGATGGGTCTCTGTCGGAGCCGAGAAGAGCGGAAAGCGCGGCGATCTGCGAGTGGCTGCGCCCCGCGTCGGCCGCGACGTGCCACTGCGCGTACTCGCCGGCCGGTAGCTCCAGCGACGCAGTCAGGAGGTAGCTTCCTCTCCTGCCCTTGAGGACCGTCTCCGGCGGCGGCATCTCGCCCGCCCTGAACGCGTCGACCGCCTCGCCGGACAGGTGCACCCGGAAGCTCTCGAGGCCAGTGCTCCAGACCGTGTTCGCGCGCAGCACCTCGATGGCCTCGGGCCGATCGCTGATGCCCGCGGTGAGTGAGAAGACGGCGAGAGCGGCCGGTTCGTCGACGTCCACTCTCGTGTATGCGTCCGCGAGGTTGCTCGCGTTCTGATAGAGCGCGTGCGAAACGCCGTACGGGAGGACGTTCCTGAGGCCGTCGAGCAGCTCTATGCTGACCGGCGACGCTCCCAGGTTCTCCAGGGTGGCGGTCCTCACCCAGCCGAACTCGTCGCTCCCCGCCCAGCGGTACCAAAACGCGAGACCCGTCTCCCGGTCGATCTCCTCGAAGACGAGCCGGTTTCCGGTGGCGCTCTTGTAGAGGTTCCGCTCAACGGAAGGGCCGGCCGGCTGCCTCGTCGTGAACGGTTCCCACATGATGGGACCCGCGTTTGGCCCGCGCGCGCGAACCACGGTGACGGGACCCGTGTGGTGACTGGCCTCGTGCAGCTTGTCGACCGTCCGATACGGGAAGATGCTGCGATCCGCATCGACCCGTCCGGCCGTAAGCCCGCCCCCTGACGTTACGAACATCCACAGGTCGGTGTCGCTCGGGAGCGTCATGAGGAATGGAGGCATGAGGTCGTAGGACGAGATGCGGTAGTAGTCCTCGCCCTCGAACCGGACGAGTTCCCCGACGGGACCGCCCACAAGAGCGGCGAGTCCGCCTTCCCCG
>WJLY01000236.1 GCA_014728245.1 Candidatus Effluviviaceae Genus IV sp. | reverse complement strand
GTGGTACGGCGACGACCAGACATCCTCGCTCGAGGACTCGTTCGACCGGATCTTCCGCGGGATGCTCGAGAACGCCTACACGATCGTCGGGCGGACGCCCCCCGACTTCCTGTCCGAAAGCGTCCTCGGCGGCGAGGACGCGGGAACGGGAGGAGGCGTGATGGCGCGGGCGGAGACCCCCGACGACGCGGAGCTTCTGGAAGGTCCGGTGCGCGTTCCTGAGGGGTATCTCTTCAGCGTCAGGGCTCCCGAGGCGGATAGCGTGCACCTGGCAGGCGGGTTCAACGACTGGAGCACCAGCGCCACGCCGATGTCCGACGAGGACGGCGACGGCACATGGACGGTCGTCGCCGACATAGCCCCCGGCACATACGAATACAAGTTCGCGATCGACGGCGGCGCGAGATGGGTCGAGGACCAGGGCAACCCGAACACCGCTCCCGACCCGTACGGCGGCGTCAACTCCGTGCTCGTAGCCGAGTAGCGACGAGCCCCGATCGCGTAAACGAGAGCGTCAGCGCGCTCCTGCGTCGACGCTCCTGAAGGGCTTTCCATTCCATGGACAGGAAATTGCACAAGCCGGAGCACAAGCTCCCCTCGGTCGGCAAACGCGGCGGCCTTCAGATCATCGTGGGCCGCAAGGCTTCGCGCGAGTACATCCTGACCAACAAGGAGAAGTCCTACTTCGCCGGCGAGACCGGGGTGACCAATACGCGCAGCTACGAGGGGCTGATCGTGGAGCTTCACAAGTTCCTCGAGGGCTGGGACCTCCGGCTGGGAGACAAGCCGCTCTCCTCGTGGGGAGTGAAGAGCGCGTGCGTGCTGCCGCAGAGTATGACGCGCGAGCACATCGTGGAGCGGACGACGGAGACCGTCTTCCTCGCGGACAGCGTGAACCTCCTGATACTCACGTACAGCACCAACTACCGGGGGCGCGCCGCGTTCCTGCCCAGGTTCGACATCCGCAGCATCTGGGAAGAGCGTCGGCCCGACTACGACGTCCAGTGGGTCGCGGGGCGCCGGATACTCGCGCTCCGGAGAAGCGACCACGGAGAGCGAACCGCGAGCGACGACTATCCAGTCTGGGTGGCGGTGGCCTGCGACCGCGAGGTCGAGTTCACCCCCGAGCCGGGCTATCGTCGAACGACCTACACGAAGGACGCTGCCCGCCGCGCGATGGGCTCCGCGGAGCCCTACGCTCCCGGGGGCCTGGAGTTCAGGTTCGAGGGGGCCGACCAGTTCGCGGCCAGCGTCACGTTCAGCGTGGCGGTCGGCGACGAACTGGAAGAGACGATGGATCTCGCCGAGCGGGGCATCAAGGAGGAATTCTCGCTCTACGACCGCAAGATGAGACGGGTCTCCGAGACGATGGACCGGCTGGGAGCGGCGTCGCGGGACCGCGACTACCGCAACGCGCTCATGTGGGCGGCCTCCTCGCTGGACGGTCTCATCATGAACCAGATGGGACGCGGCATCTTCGCGGGCCTGCACTGGTTCCCGAACTACTGGGGACGCGACACCTTCATCAGCCTGCCGGGGGCGTGCCTCGTGCGGGGCGAGTTCGAGACCGCGAAGGAGATACTGCGCACGTTCGCGTCGATGCAGGAGAACGACGAGAAGAGTCCGTTCCTGGGGCGCATACCCAACCTGGCCATGCCGGGAAGGGTCTACTACAACACGGCGGACGGTACGTGGTGGTTCGTTCGCGAGACGTGCGAGTACGTTCGATACTCCGGAGATCTCGAGTTCGCGGCCGAGATCTTCCCCGCCGTCGAGGCGGCGATCGAGGGCGCTCTGCGAACCCGTGTCGACGAAGACGGGCTTGTGCGACACGGTCACGCGGAGACGTGGATGGACGCGGGAGGCGAAGAGCACCCGCACTCGCCCCGGGGAGATCGCGCGGTCGAGATCCAGGCCCTGTGGCACACGGCTCTGCGCTCGGGAGCTGCTCTCGCCGGCGCCCTGGGCCGCGAGGAGGCCGCCGAACGGTGGACGGAGATGTCCGAACGGACGAGCGCGTCGTTTGAGCGCCTCTTCTGGGACGAGCGCAGGGGGCGGCTGTACGATCGGGTCGATCCCGATGGGAACCCCGACACACGGCTCAGGCCCAATCAGATACTGGCGCTGACGGCGCCCTGGGACGACCTGATCGCGCGCGACCGGCAGGAAGAGGTCGTTCGGCTGGTCAGCGAGACCTGCGTGCTTCCTCACGGTGTCGCGTCTCTCGCGCCGAGCGACCCGGACTTCCACCCGCGACACCTCGACCTGGACAGGTATCATTTCGACGAGGCCTATCACAACGGCGACGTCTGGGTCTGGCTGACGGGACCGGTCGTGAGCGCCTACGTGCGCGTCGGCATGGTCGAGGCGGCGTGGGAGCAGACTCGCGTGCTCCGCGATCTCATGTACGACGAGGGCGCGGCGGGAACTCTGCCGGAGCTCCGGAACGGGGTACCGCCCGAGTCGGGTGAGAACGTGGCGGGGGCGGTGTCGCAGGCCTGGAGCCTCGCGGAGTTCCTGCGGAACTACTACCAGGATTACATCGGCTTGAGGCCGGACCTCCTTCGGGCCGCGCTCTCGTTCCGCCCCGCGCTTCCACGGGAACTCGGATGGGCGAAGGCCCGGGCGCGCATCGGCGAGGGGCACGTCTCGGTCTTCTGCGAGGTTCGGGAGGACGGCGCGGAGGGCCGGTTCCATCTTGCCGCGGACGTCGGCGTCCCGCCGTTGTCCGTCGCGTTCGAGGTCCCCGTTCCGTTGACCGCGGATGTCCGGCCGGGCTCCGCGACGGCGCGAGG
>WJLY01000235.1 GCA_014728245.1 Candidatus Effluviviaceae Genus IV sp. | reverse complement strand
GTCCCGGACCGGCCTCTCAGGCGAGTGACCGTACTCAAAGGAGGATCGGTCTCTCTGAGGGCGTCCGCGCTCAACGCAGGAGCAGCATCTTCCTCGTGGCCTCCCCCGCGTCGGTCTCGAGCCTGTAGAGATAGATGCCGCTCGCGACCCTCTCGCTCCCGTCCGTCGAGCCGTCCCACTCGACGCGCGTGAGCCCCGGCCCGACGCGACCATCAATGAGCGTCGCGACTCGTCGGCCGCGTATGTCGTACACAGCCAACCTGCACTCGGAGGGCGCGGGCAACGCGAACTCTATTCGCGTCACCGGGCCGAAAGGGTTCGGACGGTTCTGCCTGAGCGACGCTACGCCCTGAGGCTCCTCGACTCCCATCTGGCAGCCGAAGAGGTCCCCGACGTCGAACTCGGTCGGCTCGAGCGCGTAAGCGGGTTGCGAGTAGCTGTCCATCGACCAGAGCAGGAGATCCCGCGACTCCACGTACTGGATGCACTGGATGTTGGACGGGCCGCCCGCGGCGCCGGCCATCACACTCCAGCACCGCTCGCACGACATCTCGGTACTGGCCGTCAGCGAGTCCACGATGGCGGAGTACCGGTTGCACGACACCGGCGAGTAGAGCACGCGGAAGTGGTTGGTGGCCGCCAGATGTTCCCCGGGAACCTGGGTGTTGTCGGTCTGGTCGCGCACGGCCACGCCCGCGGCGTTGTTGGACTCGATGATGATCGGCCTCGAGTTCTGCCCCTCGTCCTTCGTCACGTGGACGATCGTGTCGATGTTACGCGCCCGGTCGGCTACCGCCGCGGTGACATCGGCGGGCGTGTGCTCGCCGTCGCCGTCGTAGTCTGTCGTCTCTATCCCGTTTCGGACCGAGAGGAGGATCGGGTGATACGGGGCGCCGCCGGACCCGCTGCTGTTGTTCCCCATGTTGAGGAAGGCCGAGACGCCGGACTCGCTCACGGCCGAGAGCGCGCCGAAGAGACCCGCGTAACCGACCGAGAGCCACGGCTGCTCGTCCGCCTCCGAGGGGAAGTGGACCGTGAGGAGCGGGTTGTCGGTGAGGGTAGAGTGCCTGCTCCAGTCGAGGAGCCTGGTCAAGACCAGATGCCCGGCAAGTACAGGGTCCGCTAGCGTGCTCGAGCCCCAGCTCGACATGCTCGAGCAGGCGAAGGGGTCGGCCGCCATGCGCCCGCTCAGGTCGACGATGCAGTTTGCGACCAGTATGTCGGTCGCGTCCATGTCCCTCCCCAGCGTCGCGACGTAGAGATCGACGCTCGCGTCCGCCATGCCGGAGATGATGCCCTGGGCCTCGTCCTCGTACTTAGCATCCGCGGCGTAGTTGTTCTCGTACTGCGTACGCAGGAACGAGTAGACCGCCCCGGACCCGCCGCAACAGTAGCCGATGAAGTAATCTTCGAAGACCTCCTTGCCCTCCTCGCCTGTGAGGTATCCGGCCGCGTGGCCGCGCTCCGAGTGAGTCCCCCAGACCGTGAGCACCGGTTTCCCGTCGAACGTCTGGACGTGCCCGTTCACCTGCGCGCCGGCGGTTGCGGCGGCAAACAGGAGGAACACCGTCACTGCGGCAGCGATGTGAGGTCTCATGTCCGATCTCCTGGGTTCGCCCGCGGCTGTCTCGCATTGCACCACGGGTTCAGTCTAGCACCGGATCATCACGCACGGCAAGACATGACGCCGCCGCGACCTCCGCCCGGAAGACGCCCAAGCCGGCCGAATACCCGCCTCAATGCCCCGAGACGATATTGAGCGACGACAACAGGAATCCCATTGCGGCATCGAACGGTCACGTGCTATGTTGTCCGTCGGCTCGGAGGGCGCCACGCGCGGTCGCCGCGCCGGAGATGAAGATGCGACGGGCGAAGTTCTCATGGGTTGTCGCGGGTGGCGTCCCGCGACGCGAACAAGGAGGGGAAGAATGTTCAGAGGTATGCTGGCGGTAGTCGGACTGATGGCCGTGCTCGCGCTGCCAGGGCTCGCTCTTGGCGCAGACATCGGGCTCTACGGCGTCGGCGGCCAGGTCAGCTATGTGAGCCCCGAGGACATCGACGGCACGTTCGGCCTCGGTGTGCAGGCTGACATGGGCGAGATAGGCGGCGGCTTCATGCTGTATCCCAGCGTGACGTTCTGGAGCAAGTCCGAGGACTACGGCGTGACGGGCTGCAGCGGCGAGTGGACATGGACAGTGATTTCCTTGAACGCCGACACCAAGTACTACTTCATGGGTGATGACTCCGGCTCCGTCGCCCCGTATGCCGGGGGCGGACTGGCCATCATATACGCCATGTCATCGTGGGACTATGAGTGCGACTACGGCTGGTACGAAGACAGCTACGATGACAGCGACAGCGACACCGACTTCGGCTTCAATCTCTTTGGCGGGATTGACTTTCCCTTCAGCGATTCGATGACCGGGTTCGGAGAGGTCCGCTACACCGTGGGCGACATCGACGCGCTCAGGTTGACCGGCGGCGTAACGTTCAACCTCGGCGGATAGCGAGGAGAGACTCCGAGACCCGCTTTCCCGCTCCGGAAGCGCGGTTCTCGAAGGACGACATAGCAGTAGCAGCAATCAAAGAGCAGCCGGGCCGTCTCGCGACGGCCCGGCTGCTTTCTTCTCGGCAGGGACCCGGTGGATGTGAGCGATTTCGCTTATCGCCCGCCGCGGATGTGAGCCTCGCCGCTTCCCGCCTGCGGCCGCAGGCGCCCCCCGGGGCCAGCGACATGTCCCCGCTGACGGCGCCCGCGGCTCCCGGTTCGTCTCCCCTATCTGACGTGGATGAGCTTCGCGTGAGCCGCTTCGAGCCGCTCGGCTTCGACGCGCACCAGGTACACGCCCGATGCGAGAGCGCGTCCGTCCGTCGCGACCGGCCACCAGACCACGCGGTGCCTGCCGCCTGTCTGCTCCCCGTCTGCGAGTCGCTCGACCAGTCGCCCTGCCGAGTCGTAGATGGCAACGCTCACGCGGCAGGGTCCGGGCAGGCTGTACTCGATGGCGGTTGACGCGCGGAACGGGTTGGACGTCACGTGCAGTGCGAGGTTCGGGAGGACGTCGTCGGCCGAAGGCACGTCGGCCGCGGGATCGATCTGGAACGAGTAGCAGCCCTCGGGGGCCGTGCCCGGCAGCGTCTCCGACCTGCCCGATGAATCGGCGGCCGCGACATGATACTCGACCACGTCGCCTGGCGACTGGGCGGGGATGTACGCGATGAACGTATCCCCGGCGGCGGCCCCGAGCGGCTCCTCGTTCCATCCCGCATCACCCTCTATACGCCACCTCACGACCTGCGCCCCGGGCACGAGTCCCCCGCCGCTCATCGGCTCGACTGTCACCACGATCTCATGCGGCTCCCCCGCCGGCACGACGTCCTCCGGCGGCGCGTGGGTCAGGCGCAGCATGCCGGCATCGAAGATGCCCATCGTCCGGCAGTGCAGCGCGTCGTAGTAGAGCCACCCGCCATAGTCGACGCCGATGACCTCGTATCCCGGCATCGCGGCCTCGTAGGTCGCGAGTGCATCTGCGTCCGCCGGAACGCCGAAGGTGGGCACGAGCACCTTCCCGTTCAGGATGAGCGAGTTCGTGTAGGCGGCCACCTCGTCTCCGTAGTAAGGCTCGCAGTAGACCCGGACGATCTCGTAGGGCCGGCCGTAGCACGTCTCGAGAGATGCAAACGCGTCTACGAGGTCCTCGACGCACCAGTACTCCGCATGCCACGTCGGCAGTTCCTTCACGAGGACGGTCTCCTCGTCCAGGAGCTTCGCGTAGCAGTCGATGTGCTGGATGCCGTAGATCTCGGGGTTCGGTAGGAACTGGTAGTCCGTGATGCCGAGGTAACTCTCCGCGGCCGAGCGGAACGCGGCCTCCGACATGTAGGGCGCGTTCTCCAAGAGCATCTGCTGCGTCGAGAACGCGCGGCCGTGTCCGTCGGTCATGATGTTCCCGCCGGTGCAGTAGGCAGGCATCAGATGGTGCGGGAGATCGAGGAACGCGGCGACGTCGCCGGGGATGACATCGTCATCCTCGTAGCCGCGCGCGCACACGCGGCGTGAGGGCTCGACCGTCCCGCGCGAGCCGTGAAGGCCGTCCGAAGCAACCGCGCCGCTGGCGCAGCGTCGTGCCACCTTCGCCACATGTAGCATCGCGTCGCCCGATTCCCTGCTCTCACACCCCGACACCCACGGGTACCCGTCGAACCAGGGATCCGTGATCCCCATCTGCCCCTGCCCGTCGAAGACGCACTGCGGCCCCCAGTCGCGTGTCCAAGACGAGTAGACGTCGGTCTGGATGAACCGGACATGGTCCATCACGACCCCGGCGCTCTCGAATGTCGAGCGAGCCTGGTTCTCGTTCCCGGAGCCCTCGACGAGCGTGTAGACCGTGTCGTCCTCGGAGATCTCGCGGACAAGCTCGACGGGGATGTTGAGCGGCCAGCGGACGAGAGCGCCCCACGCGGGCTCCCACTCCGCGATCATGCGGACGGGCTGCGTTGGGGCAGCTACTGCGCACGGCGAGTACGCAAGCGCAAGAAGCGCAGCCAGGACGGCAGCTGCGCAGCGACTCGGACACGCGCGTGAGCCAGGGGAAGCAG
>WJLY01000028.1 GCA_014728245.1 Candidatus Effluviviaceae Genus IV sp. | reverse complement strand
GGGCTGCTGCGCGTGTCGTCGGCGGCCGTACAGACGCGAGGCGTGCTGTCGCTGTCGGTGGCGGGCCACTACTACGAGTCGGACGACCTGTCGGCCGAGGTCGGAGCCGAGGGGCCGGGGCGCTACACGAGCCTTCACCTGGGCGGAAGCTATGGCGTCACCAACTGGCTCGAACTCGGACTCGACCTCCCCTTCAGGCGCGCGACGTGGCACGTGCCCGACGGCGATGTCAGGGGAGAGGTCCTCGACGCGCCCGTGCTGGCCGCGAAGCTGGGGGCGCCCCTGGGAGACGGGACACTCCTGGTCGCGGCCGAGGGCCGGTTCCGCCTGCCGCTCGAGGCGGAGCTGGCCGTGCGTTCGTCGGGCGGTGGGGACGTCTTCGTGACTGGAGGGCCCGCGGCCGACTGGCAGGCTCTTCTTCTCATGTCCCTGGACGTGACGGACACGTTTCCCCTGAGAGCCCACGCCAACGTGGGCTGGTCCGCCAACCGCGAGGAGCGTGGCCGTCGCTTCTATCCCGACTACTACCTTGCGGAAGAGGACGGCGGGCGGCTGAGCGACGCCCTGATCCTCCGAGGGGCCCTCGAGTTCCCCGGCCGGAACGTCGACCTCTTCACCGAGTTCGTCGGCGACCTCAATCGCGACGAGGACGCGATCGCCCCGAAGGAGAACCCTCTCACGATCACCCCCGGCGTGCGTGTCCGGGTGGGTTCTGTGTCCGCTACTGTCGGATACACGGTTCACATCTCCGGAAACGAGGCCGACACGCCGGTCTTCGACCCGCACGAGGCCTTTCCCGACTGGGAGTTGACCGCATCGATAAGTTACGGTTGGCCCGTCACGGCGGCGGATACCGACCACGACGGGATCCCCGACTACCGGGACGACTGCCGGATGCGCTCGGAGGACCTGGACGGGTTCGAGGACGAGGACGGCTGCCCGGATCTGGACAACGACGGCGACGGCATCCCGGACGACGCGGATCTTGCGCCGGGGATGCCGGAGGACGTCGACGGGTTCGAGGACGGTGACGGTATACCCGACCTCGACAACGACGGGGACGGAATCATCGACAGCCGCGACATGTGTCCCAACGAGCCGGAGGATCTGGACGGGTTCGAGGACGAGGACGGCTGTCCCGACGGTTAGCAGGTGCGGTGGGGGTCGAGCGAAGATGAATGTCGACGGGGGAAATCCGAGGAACCCGGTACCCACGGTCGATATCATCATCGAGTATGAAGGAGGGATCGTCCTCGTCGAGCGGCGCAACCCGCCCCACGGCTGGGCGCTGCCCGGAGGCTTCGTAGACTACGGGGAGTCGGTCGAGTCGGCAGCGGCGCGCGAGGCCCGGGAGGAGACGGGGCTGGAGCTTCGCGATCTGAGGCAGTTCCACGTTTACTCGGAGCCGGGCAGGGACTGCCGCATGCACACGATGACGACGGTCTTCACTGCGCGGGGCGTGGGGAAGCTCATGGCGGCCGACGACGCGCGCTCGGCGAAGGTGTTCAGCGACGAGCTCCCCGAGACGATGGCGTTCGACCACCGCAGGATCATCGAGGACTACAGGTCGGGCCGCTGGTCCTAGCGTACGGGCGATCACGACTCCGACTCGTCCTCCTTCGCCTTCTCCCACACCCGATCCATCTCATCGAGTCCGACGTCGCGGAGGTCCCGTCCTTCGAACGCCCGCTCGATGGCCAAAAACCTCCTCCTGAACTTCAGATTGGCTTTCCTGAGAGCCGCGTCGGGATCCACGGAGAGAGACCGCGCCAGATTCACGACCGCGAACAGAAGATCGCCCAGTTCGTCGAGGTGCCCTCTCGCATCTCCCTTGTCGATCTCACTCCGCAGCTCGGCCAGTTCCTCCAGCACCTTCTCGACGACGTCAGAGAGGTCGTCCCAGTCGAAGCCCACGGCCGCCGCCTTCTCCTGCAGCCTTCTCGCGGTCAGAAGGGCCGGCATCTCGCGCGGCAGCCCGTCCAGGAGCGACTCGCGCTCGGAGTGTGAGCCTTCGCTCATCTTGACGGTCTCCCAGGTCGCCCTGACCTGGTCCGGCGTGGACGCGCTGGCGTCGCCGAAGACGTGAGGGTGGCGTCTCCGCAGCTTCCCGTCGATTCCTGAGAGCACGTCCGCGATGCCGAAGCGGCCTTCGTCGGCGGTGATCGACGATATGAAGACCACTATGAAGAGGAGGTCTCCCAGCTCGTCCCGCAGGCGCGAGTCGTCTCCATCGTCGAGTGCCTCCAGGGTCTCGTGGAACTCCTCGACCAGATGAGGACGCAGTGTGTCCACATTCTGCGCCCTGTCCCAGGCGCATCCCTCGGGCGACCTCAGGTGCTCCGTCAGATCGAGAAGCTCCCTGAAGGCCGCGGCAGCCTTCTCGTTGTCCAAGTCATCCCCTCCGGGTGCCGGGCGGCCGCGCCGCCGGCGCGCGATGATCGAATCCGATGCCGCGTCACATGCAGGAGTGCCGGCCCGGATCGCCTGTCTGAGAGCCGGGGCGGCGTTGCGTGCGCGTGCCGGGACGATACAGTAGAGGGGGCGCGCTTTCAACCGGCGCCGTGCGTTTCTCGAACGAAAAGCCCCTAGGATAGGGCATTCTCTGCAAGTGCATCAAGTCGAGCAGTGGGCGTAAGTCGTTGCACTGCATAGGATTAGCTCTGATTACCGGCGCTGGCACAGGGATTGCTCCAAAAGACCGCCCAGTGGCGCGCGCCGGGCCTTCCTGTAAGAATCGCCCGGCCCTTCGGCATTGACGCCCCTTGGGGGGCGTGCGAATGCCCGCGCCCCCGTTCTTTGAAAGCGCCGAAAAGAGACCGGGCCGCCGGGCGAAAAGCCTTGCGGGCCCGCGCGTCCCGTGCTAATGGATACGGCTTCGGAGAGCCTCGGAACGATCGGGAGTGTGAAGTTGGAGTTCTCAACCTGGATCGAGATAGATCTCGACGCACTGGAATCCAACATCGCGGAGGTGCGGTCGCGCATTCAGGAGGGCGTGGGGGTCATCCTCGTCGTCAAGGCCGACGCCTACGGCCACGGCGCGGTCGAGGTCGCGAGGACCGCCGTCGAGAGCGGTGTCGACATGCTGGGCGTGGCGACGCTCCATGAAGGGATAGAGCTGCGCCAGGCGGGAATCGACGCCCCCATACTGATCCTGAGCCCCTCGATGGAGAACGAGACCGGAGCGATCGTCGAGTACGACCTCTCGTGCTCGGTGCAGAGCCTCGCCATAGGCCGGGCTCTCTCGCGGGCCTGTGTGGAGCGGAGGAAGAAGGCGACCGTTCACGTCGAGGTCGACACCGGGATGGGCAGGAGCGGCGTCCTGCTCGAGGAGGCCGTTCCCTTCGTGAGCGCCGTGGCCAAGTTGCCCGAGATCTGCCTCGAAGGGCTTTTCACTCACTTCCCGTCGTCGGATGATGATCCGGAGTTTACAGAGACGCAGGTCGACAGCTTCCTCGAGCTCCTAGCGACGCTGGAACGCAAGGGACTGAGCGTTCCGCTCCGGCACGCCGCCAACAGCGGAGGCGTTCTGGGCGTGCCGCACTCGGCGGAGAGCCCATTCAACATGGTGAGGCCCGGGCTCATGGTCTACGGTCTGACGCCGTCGCCCGCCAGCGGCGCGGACGCCTCGCTCAGGCAGGTGATGAGCTTCAAGTCCAGGATCGCGCAGATCCGGGAGCTGCCGGCGGGCCATCCGGTGAGCTACGGCCGGACGTGGCGGACGTCGTCCGAGATGAGAATGGGCGTCGTCCCCGCGGGCTACGGGCACGGGTACAGCTGGCGACTGTCGAACAAGGGCGAGGTCCTGGTCAGGGGGAAGAGGGCGCCGGTGATCGGCAGGGTGACGATGGACGTCACGCTCATAGATCTTCGCGGCGTCCCGGACGCTTCGGTTGGCGACGAGGTCGTTCTCTTCGGTCGCCAGGGCGAGGACGAGGTGTCGGTCGACGAGGTCGCGCAGAAGGTGGGCACGATCAACTACGAGGTGATCTGCGGAATAGGGAAGCGCGTCACCAGGGTCTACGTCCAGAGCGGACGGACGATCGGCCTCCGGACGCTGACCGAGCGAAGGGTCGTCGGGAGGAGACACCTGCCGCGATAGAGTTGCGCGATCGGTGCCATTGAGCGAACGCGATGGCCCGGAACGGAGGGCGGGAGACGAGCCGGACGGGTCCGGTAACTTGACAAAGGCTCTTGTCTTGGAACCGCCGAAAGGCCCGGCGGCGCGGGCAAAAAGATGGTTGACAGATTTCAGAGCGCTATGCTAGATTGCCGCACACCCCGGACAGGGGTATGCATATGTGAGGTTAAGGAGCAGAGAGACAGTGGGGGTTCCTACGTCTGGACGCCACCCGACGGGGTGGCACATCCAGCGTCGATAGGAGGTGAATGTAAGGAGGTAGGGTACTGAAGGAATGGAAGCGCGGCCGCTCCGAAACAGGAGTGGCGCCAGTTTTTCGCCTGCGGTTGGATGCCGCCGGGCGAAGGGCCGGGGATGGCGCCGACGTTTGTGCCGCCCTCGGAGAGGAGACGCTTTTCTAGGAGGTTGTGGGATGGCAAGAGAGAACCGCAGTGACAGAGGCGCAATGCTTGCGCTCGCTTCTGTACTGGTCGTTTTCTCGCTGGCGGTCACGTCTATCCCGGCCGGTGCGTACTATTACGATACCGACGGTGACGGGCTGCCGGACTTCTACGAGATCAAGCACGGTCTTTTCGAGACCAACAGCATCGCTGACGAGAAGGCGGACTGGGACGGTGACTTGATCGACGATGCCGTGGAGGACGCGAACCAGAACGGCATCGTGGATGTCGGCGAGACCGATCCGTACAGCTGGGACACCGACGGAGATGGCCTGTCGGACGGTATTGAGCTTGGATACGCTCCGCAGACGAGCGGCATCAATACCGACGCCGACGGTGACGGCCTGGTCAATGCTCTTGATCTGGACAGCGACAACGACATGCTGTGGGACAGCGTCGAGGAGCAGGTTCAGGTCGGCGACGTCTACCGCGACGGTGTCTGGGAAGGTGTCGGCTCGGACGAGACGAACTGGCTCGAGCCCGACACCGACGAGGACGGGCTCTTTGACGGCCTCGAGGTGGCTCTCGTTCGCCAGCATCCGCACGGGGGCAGCTACGACCCGATAATCGTCGCCCACACCTACGACACTGACGAGGACAGCATCTCCGACGGCGACGAGTTCCGCATCTGGGGCACGGACTTCCTCGACGACGACTCTGACAACGACGACTACCACGACGGCGACGAGCTGAACCAGGGCGCGCCGCCTCCCGTCGAGTACGGGGACGACGACACCGACTACATCATGTACAACGACCCGGACCAGGACGGGATGAACAACGCCGTCGATTACGACAGCGACAACGACGGCCTGATCGACGAGGACGAGACCGTGTCGGGCGGCGGCCGCGCGCTGACCGACCCGTACGACTACGATACCGACGACGACGGCTTCTCGGACGGCTACGAGGTCAACACCGCCGGGACCGACCCGACGACCGGGACGGACACCGACGGTGACGGCTGGATGGACGGCTGGGAGGTCGCGTGGTTCAAGACCGATCCTGACGAGACCGACAGCGACGGCGACGGGATCGACGACAACATCGAGAACCCGCTCGCCGGCTTCGACCCGGAGGATCCTCACACCGGGCTCGACACCGACGATGACGGTCTCATCAACGCGCTCGACTGGGACAGCGACAACGACGGTCTTGACGACAATTACGAAGAGCTCGACGGTGACGGCGTGAGCTCGGGGGATGACGGGGACGGGATATACGAGGGCGGCACAGACGACGAGACCGACGCCTACGACGCCGACAGCGACGATGACGGTCTCTCGGACGGATTCGAGGCCCGCATCACCTGCACGGACCCGAACGACGCCGAGGACGACGGCGACCCGATCGCGGCCGGCGACGAGGTTATGACCTACAAGACCGACTTCTTCGATTCCGACACGGACGGAGACGGTCTTGACGAGGGCATGGCCACGGGCACGGACCAGGCCGACTACAACACGGACGGCGGTTCCGGCAGGCCCTGGGCCGACTCGAGCGTCGACGCTCTCGACCTGGACGCGGACGGCGACGGCATCTGGGACAACGAGGAGGTCGTGGCCGGAAGCGACGGGTACGTAACCGACCCGTACGACTGGGACACCGATGACGACGGCCTGGCCGACGGCCAGGAGGTCTACATCTGGGGCACAGATCCGACCGACGAGGACACCGACGACGACGATCTCGAGGACGGCGAGGAGGCCCTGACGTACGGGACCGACCCGCTCGATCCCGACACCGACGGTGACGACGTCATGGACGGGACGGAGATCGAATGGTGGCAGACGTGGGCCGAGGACGTGTGGCCGCCCGCGCCGAACCCGCTCGATCCCGACACCGACGGCGACGGCCTGAAGGACGGCATCACGATCACCGGCTACTACTACGACACCGACGGCGAGTGGGTGAGCTGGGAGTTCTATGAGGGCCCGGTCGATTCCGAGCTGGTCCCCGACGGGTTCCCGAACATCCTCGACCCGGACTCCGACTGGCGCGAGCAGCACAGTCCGGGCGCGGGGTACGACTACTACGACTTCCACGACCGCACCGAGTATGCCTACAGGCTGTACGTGGCCACAATGCGCTCGGAGAAGGGCGGCGTCTGGCGCGACTTCGTCGATGACGAGCCGCTCAACCCGGGCAACCCCGACACCGACGGCGACGGGTACACGGACTGGTCCGAGGTCTCCCGCGGGACCGACCCGCTGGACGGCACGGACTTCAGCGCCGTTCCCTACACGCCGATGGACACCGACGGCGACGGGCTGTGGGACATCGAGGAGTTCATCCTCGAGGGCACCACGACCGGGACGATGTGGGACGACACCGACTACGACGACGACGGTCTCACGGACAGCGACGAGCTGCACCCGACGCTTCCCAAGCTCGACGACGACTGGGGCGAGCCCCCGTGGCCGTACGAGTGGTGGGACGAGGACGGCATAGCGCAGGTGTGGCCCACGAGCCCGTTGCACGAGCACTCGGAGAACGATCTCGGCATCGTGTCGAGCGACAACATCAGCGACTACGACGAGGTCGCGGGGACGTACGCCGGTCCGGACTGGGATCGCGCGTACACGAACCCGCACTATGACGACACCGACGGCGACGGCATCTCCGACTACACGGAGAGCGTGGTCCTGGACGGCGTCGGCGACCCCGACTACGACCCGACCGACTTCGACATGGACGACGACCTCCTGACCGACCATCAGGAGGACCAGGACGCCGACGGCAACGTGGACACGCCGGCTGGCTACGACACCGACTACGCCGCCGAGACCGACCCGCTCGACGGTGATACCGACGACGACGCCATCTACGACGGCGACGAGCGGACGTATCACACTTATCCGCAGAACATGGATACGGACGGGGACGGGCTCTACGACGGCCTGGAGGTCGGCTACTACTACGACGGCGCGTGGCCGTCGAACAACCTGGAGCCGAACAACGGAGACCCGAGCGACACCGACGACGCGGTCTTCGGAGCCGGCGACCAGGACATCACGACGCAGACCGATCCTCGACTCACCGACAGCGACTTCGACTGCATCGACGACGATGACGAGGACCTCGACGGCGACGGGATGTACGATTCGGGCGACGGCGAGACCGACGCGCAGAGCAGGGACTCGGACGGCGACTACCTCTACGACTACTACGAGTACAACGGCTGCGTCGCGTCGGCCGCGAGCCCGTGTAACTTCTACACGTTCTGCGACAACAGCTCGGATCCGACCGAAGCGTACGATTCGGATACCGACGCCGACGGCATGCCCGACTGGGTCGAGTACGAGCAGGGCTGCGACCCTGACGACGACACCGACTCGGACGACGACGGCGTCGACGACGGCTTCGAGTACGACGGCGTCGACTACATGACCGACGCGACGATGGCCGACACCGACATGGACGGGCACGACGACTACATCGGTTGGTTCTCCGGTGTGGACGACATCCCGGACGAGGTCGAGTCGGACGACGACTGCGACGGTGACGGTATCATCAACGCGATGGACGTCGACAGCGACAACGACTGGATCCGTGACCACGACGAGGGTGACGACATCACGACCGACGACATCGAGTCGGACGGCTACGTCGACATCCTGGACGGCGACCGCGACAACGACTACCTCGCCGACCCGCTGGAGATGGGTCTCGCGACCTATGACCCGCGCGACATGGACACGGACGACGACGGTCTGTACGACGGTGAGGAGTACTGGCACCCGATCTGGCACACCGAGGTCATGAGCTGCGGCTCGCCCGACACCACCCTGACGGTCACGATGACCGATCCGGGCGTCGACAACCAGAGCCGCGACACCGACCGCGACGGCTGGACGGTAGGCCTCTCGTACTACTTCCACGACGGCTTCGAGGCCGGTCGCACGGGCGGTATTCCGGAGAACGCGGGTACGACCCCGCCGACGCCGGGCACCGACGACGATCCGCTCATCTGGGACGCCGACGGAACGGCCAACTCGGATCCTCGCTACCACGACACCGACTTCGACGGTCTGTGGGAGTTCGACGAGGACACCGACTACGACGGCGAGGACGCCGACGTGGGCGTGGGCAACGAGGAGTCGGACCCCTGGGACGCCGACACGGACGACGATGCGCTGTTCGACAGCTACGAGGTCGACTACTTCGGCGTCGCGATGGCTATCGACTGCGATACCGACGACGACCTCCTGCCGGACGGCCTCGAGCTCGGGGCGCTCTTCGAGATGCCGCGCGAGCTTCAGGCGTTCTGGATGTGGCCCGGCCCGACGGACGCCCAGCAGTACGACTACACGAACTGGACGAGCCTGGCCGGCGGCAGCGCGTGCGGCCTGTACGCGCCCGGCCGCGACCACCTCGACACGGAGGACAACGGCGCCTACACGACCGATCCGGCGGACGACGACACCGACGACGACGGTCTGACGGACGGCGAGGAGGACACGGACTACGACGGGCACCGAGACGGCAACAGCCCGTTCGATCTGACGTCCGACTGGAACGCGGGCGCCGGTCCGGGTGAGACCGACCCGAACGAGTGGGACACCGACCGGGGTGGCGAGGACGACAACACGGAGGTCTCCGCCGGCGACGATCCGCTTCTCTACACCGACGGTGACTGGGACATCGACATCGATCCGGACGCCGAGGACGCCGCGGACGACACGCTCGACATCGGCGTGGCCGGAACCGGCATCATCCCCGGCAACTCCGGAACGAGCACGTTCCGGGTCTGGATCACCGACCTGGTCGACAACCCGGATCCGGACGGTCCCTCTTCGACCACGGTCATAGAGAGCCTCTACGTCAGGTCCACGTCGCTCCACTGGGCGGGCCCGCATCCGATGGGTCCCAGGGACGACACGCCCGACACGGAGGACTGGTTCCACTACACGCACGTCGAGTTCACGCCTGAGCGCTTCAGGCTGGAAGACGAGCCCGAAATGAGGAGCGACTTCCAGAACATCGACGTGACGGTCAACGTGCCGTGGGGCGCGATGCCCGGCTGGTACTTCGGGTATGTCCAGGTCGAGACGAGGCGCTTCGACACGGCCAACGACCGGAACATGGAGCAGGAGCTCCCCGACGACTACATCGTGCTCCGCGTGTGGGTCGCGCCGCACAAGGATCTCGACATCTGCGACGACGACGGCGATCCGCGCGGCGTCGGCGTGGCGTCGGATCCGTGGAACTTCCCGGTGGATGCGGATTCCGCCCAGATGCACCTGGTCGGTGCTCCGGGGCACCGCGACACCATCATGGGGATGTTCCGCGTCGCCAATCCGAACACGTACCCGGACGGAAGCGGCCCGTACTGGCCGTATCCGGGCGACGATCCGGACGGCGTGAACGACTACAACGGCCTCCCGGCGGTTCCGTGGATCGAGCGGACGTGGGACGTGCCGTGGGACAACGACGACCAGGGCAACGTCGATCTGACGGGCAACATCCGGGCGTTCTACTCGTTCGGCACGGGCCCGGCCGATCCGACGAGTGACATCTGGTTCACGAAGCGCGATACCGAGGGTCCGGTCAGCGTGCTCAAGGACGGTTTCGAGCTCGCCACGACCGACTCCTTCAACGTCCGCATCGAGACGACCGATCTGCCCGAGGGTCTCTACGAGGGCAGCGTGACCGTCTTCGAGGACGTCTCGCCTTACAACGGCGTGCTCGATATAGGCGAGGTGTACGACACGTTCAAGCTCATGTTCTGGCTGACATATCCGGATCTCGACATCGACGACGACTACGCGAACATGTCGGGTAACGAGCTCACGATCGACATCGATCCGGCGAACTACGTCGGTGACGTTGTCGAGGAAGTGCTCATGTGGAATCCGGAGATCCCGAGCGAGAACGTGGATCCGTGGGACGGTCCCTCGCTGGAGGACATCTACGACTTCTACTACTACGACACGTCGGATACTGCGACGGGTACGATGGTCTCCTCGAGGCACCACAAGGTCCCCATGAACGAGGATCGCCCGAACCCGGATGACCCGCTCAGCTTCTGGGTCTACTCCGACGAGTACTCGGATCCCGAGACTCCGAGGTATCCGGTGAGGGTGTGGCTCTACAGCGACGAGGACGACACGCTCGTCATCGCTGATCAGAAGAAGCTCTACCTGCAGGTGCCGACGCTCGACATGGAGGTCTGGGAGCTTCCGGCCGGTACTTACCGTCCGTGGCATCCCGAAGCCTTCAACGTCGTGCCGGACGACGCCGGAACCGAGTGGACGTGGCAGTTCGGCCAGGGCATCGTGCCGATCACCGTCCGCGGTATGGCGACGGGCATGCAGTACGACGCGCACGATTGGGTGACGCCGGGCTCTGACTTCTACGACTACGAGGACGGGGTCGTCTACAATCCGTCGCGCGTGGACAGCCTGCAGGAGTGGATGGACTACTTCTACCTCATCGTCAACATCGCTCCGTTCGTGGACGTCGAGTTCGATCTCTCGGCTCCTTGGAGCGTGACCGGCGAGGGCGGCGAGACGGTCTGCGGCGACGCCATGGTCTACAACATGAGCAACGTCGAGATCACGTCGGTCGAGCTCGAGGCTACGAACCTGATCGGTTCGGAGTACAGCGGTGTGATACTCGCCGACAACATCGAGCTGCCGAACGACTTCACGCTGTCGTGGCCGGACGACGAGAGCGGTACGTTCGAGATCTGCGTGTCGATCCCCGAGGGCACCCGGGCGGACACGTACGAGGGTGAAGTCACGATCGTCGCCGACGGCGAGGGCGCGGAGTGGGTCGATGAGATGAACACCCTTCCGATCTCCGTCGTCGTCGAGTGCGTCCATGACATGGACGTCACCGAGACCGCGTACGGCGTCGCGGGCAACCTGATGACGCTGACGCCGGGCCCCGGCGGGACCAGCTCCAAGCAGTTCGAGCTGTGCAACCTCGGGGACTGCGACGTGACCGGAACGAGCTACGAGGTGACAGGACTGCCTACGGGCATCACCGTGACCGCCACGATGGACGCCACGGTGCCGTGGCAGGACTGCATCGTCGGGACAGCGACGGCCAGCTGGACGTCGCCGTGGCCCGAGTCCGGTCTCTACCACGGGCTCATGACGGTTACGGCCGACGACGGCCTGTCCGACAGCTTCAACCTCGACGTCATGATCGCTCCCGACATGGAGGTCACCGAGGACGGCTACGACCTCGTGGACAACATGATGACCCTGACGCCTACGGCTCCCGGCTCGCGCGGCACCGACAGCGGCGAGTTCGAGGTTGTCAACACGGGCGTCACCGACCTCACCGGCATCACCGGGGTCGAGGTCACTGGTCTGCCCACGTGGGTCACTGCCACGGTCGACGTCGACTCGACGCTCGCCTGGGCCGTCTCGCCCGCCAAGACCGTTGGAGAGGTCATGGTGACGTGGGACAACAGCCATCCGGAGGTGGCCGCCGGTGAGTACACGACCAACGTGACGGTGACCGCCAACGGCGGCATCTCGGACAACTTCATCCTGAAGGTTGTCATCACGGAGGTCGAGAACGCTGCGTTCTACACCGAGTCGCTGACCGAGGATGGTGAGGCCGGAGTGACGCTCGAGACCGAGTTCGTGGTCGAGAACACCGGCAACGTCATGCTCGCGGACGGCAGGGTCACCTTCGCGGCGAGCGAGCTCGCCGGCGATCTGAGCGGCGCTGAGATCCCCGCGGCCAACGTGGCGATCACACCCGCCAGCGCGGAGATCCCGCACGAAGGCACTGCGACCTTCGCCATGGCGATCGACGTGCCCGAAGGCCTCTTGGGACAGGACTTCGAGGGCACCGTGGACCTCTACCTGGACGGCGATTGGGTGGATCAGCTCGACGTCACCGTGACGCTCGAGCGCGGCGAGGACGACTATCGCGTCTACCCGAACCCGTACAGGGTGAGCGAGAACGAGGGCAGAGGTGGCGTGTACATCTCGCTTCCGCGGGAAGTCGAGGATGTCACTCTTAAGATCTACGACATGTTCGGCATGCTTGTTGCGGAGCTGACCGAGGACAGCGGGTCGCGCGACAGCCACCTCCACCAGTGGGATCTCAAGAACGACGACGGTAAGGCCGTGGCGAGCGGTATGTACATCGTCACGATCGATACCGGCGACGAGGTAGTTACGCGGAAGATCATGGTCATCAAGTAAGACACCGCACTTGCGGGGGGCGGGAGGCCTCACGGCCATCCCGCCCTCCGGTGAAGCAAGGAGGTAGCGGCATGACTAGAAGCTTCGGTCTTCCTGCCCTGATACTCGTCGCCACGATGCTCATGGCGAGCGTCGCGTGGGCCGGCGACGGTACGGCGGGAAGCACCTTCCAGGATCCGTTCTGGATCGGAGTCGGTGCGGGACCCTCGGCGATGGCGGCTTACACCGCCGCTCCGGGGGATCTCTGGAGCCTGACCTACAATCCGGCCGGCCTCGCGGGCGTCGATCGCCTGAAGCTTGGTGTGAGCCAGATTGAGTGGGCCGAGGATACGTCCTTCAGCTACCTCGGCATGGGCCTCCCGCGCGGCGAAGGCGGCCTCGCTATGGGCCTGGCGTACTTCGATCTGGGCTCGGTTCCCGTGACCGACATGTACGGCACCGACCTCGACGAGTCGGCCGAGGCCTACAACTTCGGGTTCGTCGGCGGCTATGGATTCCAGGTTCCCAACATCTGCAACCTGAAGGCCGGTCTCTCCGGTCATGTGATCCAGGCCAGCCTCGACGAGGAGACCGGGACGGCGATCGGGCTCAACATGGGTCTCCTCTACGGGCTCATGGAGAACCAGGTGCAGCTCGGCGTTGCCGCCAGGAATCTGGGCACCAAGATCAAGATCGACGAGGAGGAGGACGAGCAGAACCTGACGTTCGCCGGTGGCGTCTCCTACTCGACGATGAAGGACCAGATCCCCAACGTCGATCTCATGATCGGCGCGGACGCGCTCTTGCCGAAGGACCAGGACGTGATGTTCGGCGTCGGGGGCGAGATCTGGCTCTACCAGACTCTCGCACTCAGGGCCGGTTACCAGTCGGGCTCCGAGTTCGGCAACCTGTCGTACGGGGCCGGTTTCCGGTACAGCGACTTCCAGCTCGACTACACCTACGCCGACTACGAGGACTGGGAGGCCACGCACCGCATCTCCCTGACGATGGCTTTCGGGGACTAGCGGCGACGCAGGCAGAAGCATCGGATGATGAGGGGCGCTCCTTCGCGGAGCGCCCCTTTCCGCGTCCCCGACGTTGATTCTTGATGACCGGAGAGGCGGCGTGCTACCATCCGGACACATCCTGTCCGATCCGACGGCGGGCGCGGTTCAGCGCGGGGGAGGGGCGATGGTGACGCACGATGAGCTTGTGGAAATGGCGAGGGACGCGCAGGAGAATGCGTACGCGCCGTATTCCGGCTTTCCGGTCGGCGCGGCGCTTCTGACCGCCGACGGCAGAGTCTTCACCGGCGTAAACGTTGAGAACGCGTCGTACGGCCTGTCCGTCTGCGCTGAGAGGAACGCCGTGGCGCGGGCAGTCGACGCCGGATCTCGCGACTTCGTCGCGCTTGCCGTTGTCACCGACTCGGAGGAGCCGACGATGCCCTGCGGCGTCTGCAGACAGGTGCTGTGGGAGTTCTCTCGGGACCTCGCCGTGGTCATCGAGGGCCGTAACGGGCGCCGCGTGGAGACGACGATAGCGGAGCTCTTCCCCATGCCCTTCACCTCTTTCGAGAGTTAGCGTGCTCTTCTCCCCCGGGGGACGACGATGGAGATAGACCGCAAGCGCATCGAGGAAGCGGTGAGGGAGGTCCTGAGCGAGCGGGACAGCGCGCGACCGGGGCCGTCGCTCCCCGGTGATGACCCGGGCGGGCGCGTGGCCATCGGCGCTGACCACGGCGGCTATCAGATGAAGGAGATGCTCCGGGAGTACCTCACGGAGGAACTGGGCTACACGGTCGTGGACGTCGGCACGCATGGGACTGAATCGGTCGACTACCCGGACTTCGCCGTAAAGGTCGCGGAGGCGGTGGCCGGGGGAGACTGCGGGCGGGGGATCATGATCGACGGAGCGGGCATCGGTTCGTCGATGGCGGCCAACAGGATCCCCGGCGTCCTGGCCGCCTGCTGTCACGACATCGAAACGGTCGTGAACTCTCGGGAGCACAACTGCGCGAACGTGCTGACGTTGGGCGCCGGCGTCGTCGGCAGGGGTCTGGCCAGGCAGATGGTCCGCACGTGGCTCTCGACGCCTTTCGCCGGCGGGCGCCACGAGCGGCGCGTCCGGAAGATCCTGGATCTGGAGAGGCGATGGACAGAGAAGAGCTGATAGAGCGCGTGACGGCCGAGGTCGTGAAGAAGCTCAGGGCCTCCGGAGCGCCGGTCGCGGACTCGTCCGCCCAGTGCGACCCGTGCGTAGCCTGCGGGCTATGCGTGGAGAAGTGCCCGGACGCCATAGAGAGACTCATAGCCTCGGGCGCAGACCGGATAAGCGCGGCCTCCGGCGTCGAGGGCGTCGGGTCGGTGATCGCCGGCATGATCGACCACACCGCTCTCAAACCGCAGACGTCGCGCGAGGACATCGTCAGCCTGTGTGACGAGGCCCGACGCTACTCGTTCGCCTCCGTCTGCATCAACCCCTGTTACGTCTCGACATGCGCGCAGAGCCTGCGGCTAACACCGGTCAAGGTGTGCACGGTCGTAGGGTTTCCGCTGGGCGCCAACCGGTCCGACGTCAAGGCCTTCGAGACCAGGCAGGCGATCGCGGACGGCGCGCAGGAGATAGACATGGTAGCGAACATCGGCGCCCTCAAGTCCCGCGACAACGACCTGGTCAGATCGGACATCTCGGCGGTCGTCGAGGCCTGCCGCGGCATCGCCGTGTCCAAGGTGATCATCGAGGCTGCCCTCCTGACCGACGAGGAGAAGGTCGTGGCGTGCGAGCTGGCCAAGGCGGCGGGCGCAGACTTCGTCAAGACCTCGACGGGTTTCGGCCCCGGCGGCGCGACCGCGCATGACGTGAGGCTGATGCGAGCGGCGGTGGGGGAGGAGATGGGCGTCAAGGCGGCCGGCGGTATACGCGACCTTGAGACCGCGAGGGAGATGATCGAGGCCGGGGCCACCAGGAGCGGCGCCAGCGCGAGCGTGAAGATCGTCGGCGGGTAGCGGCGCGCCTCATCCTGAGCGGGATGGCGC
>WJLY01000234.1 GCA_014728245.1 Candidatus Effluviviaceae Genus IV sp. | reverse complement strand
GAGATCGACGTCGACTGGGACGACAACGGCGAGGGCGACTTCGATCACTACCGGCTCGAGCGGGCGGACAACGCGTCGTTCACCGGCGCATCGTCGTTCACTACCACGTCGAGCGACTACGCGGACTCCGGCCTTACGCCCGGCGAGGAGTATCACTACCGCGTGTTTGCCGTCGACGCTGGTGGGAACGAGAGCAGCGCGAGCGGCAGCGACTCGGCCGTCGCGACCGACCTTCCGCCGGCGGCACCGACGGGTCTCGGCGCCACGCCCGGCGCAGGAGAGGGCGAGATCGACGTCGACTGGGACGACAACACAGAGCCCGACTTCGATCACTACCGGCTGGAGCGCGCGGACAACGCGTCGTTCACCGGCGCATCGTCGTTCACTACCACGTCGAGCGACTACGCGGACTCGGGCCTCACGCCAGGTCAGACGTACCACTACCGGGCGTTCGCCGTCGACGCTGGTGGTAACGAGAGTACCGCGAGCGGCAGCGACTCGGCCGTCGCGACCGACCTTCCGCCGGCGGCACCGACGGGTCTGACGCTCGTCCCGGGCCCCGGTGAGGGAGAGATCGAGGTCAGCTGGGACGCCAACAGCGAGGCCGACATCGACCGCTATCGGCTAGAGCGCGACACGGACGGTGGCTTCGGCCCCGGTTCCGATCCGTTCGAGCAGCCAGCGACTCACTTCGCGGACTCCGGCCTTACGCCCGGCGAGGAGTACTTCTACAGGGTCATAGCCATCGACGCGGGGGGCAACTGGAGTGCTCCCAGTACGGTGGAGTCCGCCATAGCGCTCGACTTGGCGCCGGCAGCACCTTCCGGTCTGACTGCAGTCCCGGGCGCGGGCGAGGGCGAGATAGACGTCGACTGGGACGACAGCACGGAGGGCGACTTCGATCACTACCGGCTCGAGCGGGCTGACAACCCGTCGTTCACCGGCGCCTCGTCGTTCACGACCGCGTCGAGCGACTACGCGGACTCCGGCCTGACGCCCGGCGAGGAGTATCACTACCGCGTGTTTGCCGTCGACGGGGGCGGGAACGAGAGCGGCGCGAGCGACGCCGACTCGGCGATCGCCACCGACGCGGCGCCAGCAGCGCCGACTGGGCTCATGGCGGAGGAGGGGACGGGCGAGGGTGAGATCCTCCTCACCTGGAACGCCAGCATGGAGTTCGATTTGGACCGGTACGTGCTCGAGCGCGATACGAGCGACGTCTTCGGAGCCGGCACGACCTCATTCGAGACGACTGACGAGTCCTATCTGGACAGCGGTCTCGACACCGGCGTGGCCTACTACTACAGGCTCTTCGCGGTCGACGTCGGAGGTAACCAGAGCGCACCGAGCGACACAGTCGACCTCACGCTGGAAGGTACGGACGTGCCTGAGGACCTGGTGGCCGCGGTGTCGTTCATCAGGCCTAACCCGTTCGCGGACCGGGCATCCATCGCCTACTCCGTGCCCGCGGGCGGGGCGCACGTCACGCTCCGGATCTACGACATACGAGGCAGGCTGGTCAGGACGCTCGTGGACGATCAATCGACAGGCGGAGTCTACGAGGCCGTCTGGCACGGCCGCGATTCAGGCGGCCGCGAGGTCGCCTCGGGCATCTACTTCTGCAGGGCGGAGGTGGGTGAGGTGTCCGAGATCAGGAAGCTCGTCCTGATCCGGTAGCCCGCCGGCAAGCGGAGTAGTCAACAGGCGGATCGGGAACGCCTCACGTTGGGCGCCCGGTCCGCCTCTTCTGTGACCGTCACTGCCGCCGGTCGCGATGCGGGTCTTTCTTCGCGATCGTTGGCGCCCCATGCCTTGACGGGTCGTTACCGTGGCAACGTGGTTCTCAGTCGCCGGTTGAGACAGGCCCCTTGCCAACTGGAACCGGCGCCCTGCCGGTGGTATCCTCTTTCAGACAGATGTCCAGGCGCTTCTCAGCATGTCCGGGCGCCCCCACCCGGACGGAGGATCGAGCAATGCGTGTCATGGAGTTGGTCCGTTCACGTTGCACTCCCGCGATGTGTCTGTGTCTTATCGCTCTTCTGACGATTGCGGTCGATTCCGCGTCGGCCGTCGACGCCGAGACCCGATCGGCCGCGAGTGGGGCCACCGCCGTCGCCGCACCGTCGGCGGAGACGCCTGCGCCGCCGGTCGCCCGCGCCATCCCTCAGGCCGACACGACCCACGGCGACGTCCGCGTCGATGACTACGCGTGGCTTCGGAACCGCGAGGACCCGGAGGTAATAGCGTACCTGGAGGCCGAGAACGCCTACACGGACGCCGTGATGGGCCACACGGAGGCCCTGCAGGAGACGTTGTACGAGGAGATCATCGGGCGCATCAAGCAGACGGACCTCACCGTCCCGTATCCCGACGACGGCTACTTCTACTACTGGCGCTCGGAGGAGGGAAAGCAGTACCAGATCTTCTGTCGCAAGAAGGGCAGCCTGGAAGCTGAGGAAGAGGTCCTGCTCGACGAGAACGCGCTCGCGGAAGGTCACGACTACTTCGACGTCGGAACCGCTTCGGTCAGTCCGGATCACACGATGCTGGCCTACAACGTTGACACGACGGGGGCGGAGCATTTCACGCTCTACGTGCTCGACCTCGAATCGGGGCAGCTTCTCCCGGACGTGATCGAAGACGTCGACTACGATATCGTGTGGGCCAACGACAACGAGACGATCTTCTACGTCACGAGCGACGAGATGGAAAGAACCGACAAGCTCTGGAGGCACGAGCTGGGGTCCGACCGCGCGGAGGACACCCTGGTCTTCCACGAGCCGGACGACTCCTACTGGGTGGGCGTCTACCGGACGCGGAGCGACCAGTACATCCTGCTTCAGCTCTGGAAGCGAACGTCAGGCGAGACATGGCTTCTGAGCGCCGACGACCCCGCGGGTGAGTTCCGCGTAGTCGAGCCTCGCGCGCAGGACGTCGAGTACGACGTCTCGCATCGCGGCGACTACTTCTACATCCGCACCAATGCCGGCGGCAAGAACTTCGAGGTAGTCAGGGCACCCGTGGAGTCGCCTTCGCGCGACAACTGGGTCTCCGTCATCCCGCACCGTGACGACGTGAAGGTCGACCGCGTGTACTGCTTCCGGGACTATCTCGTCGTGGGGGAGCGCGAGAGGGGACTTCAGCAGTTGCGGGTCGTGGATCTGAAAGACGGAAGCGAGCACAGGGTGACATTTCCCGAGCCGACATACTCGATCTGGCCCGCTCACAACGAGGAGTTCGATACCGATTCTGTCAGGTTCAACTACTCCTCGCTCGTGACCCCGCGCTCGGTCTACGACTACAACATGGAGACCCGCGAGAGAACGCTCCTCAAGCAGACGGAGGTCCTCGGCGGCTACGATCCATCGCTGTACAGATCGGAGAGGCTCTACGCGACCGCGCGCGACGGCGCGGACGTCCCGATCTCACTCGTCTATCGCGAGGACACCTTCCAGCGCTCGCGCAGCCCTCTCCTGCTCGACGGATACGGAGCGTACGGCTCGAGCTCCGACCCCTGGTTCTCCTCGTCGCGCCTGACCCTCCTGGACCGCGGCGTCGTGTACGCGATCGCGCACGTGCGGGGTGGCGGAGAGATGGGCGAGGAGTGGTACGAGCAGGGGAAGATGCTTCAGAAGAAGAACACGTTCACGGACTTCATCGCGTGCGCCGAGCATCTGGTCGCGGAGGGCTACGCTGACCCCGGGCGCGTCGGCATGACGGGCGAGAGCGCGGGCGGGCTTCTCATAGGAGCCGTGCTGAACATGCGTCCGGATCTCTTCTCTCTGGCCGTAGCCAGGGTGCCGTTCGTCGATGCCCTGAACACGATGCTCGATCCGACGATTCCGCTGACGGTCGCCGAGTACAACGAGTGGGGCAACCCCAACGACCCCGAGTACTACGACTACATCAAGTCCTACTCTCCGTACGACAACGTCGGTCCCTACGACTATCCCGACATCCTGGTGATGGCCAGCCTGAACGATCCCCGGGTGCAGTACTGGGAGCCCGCCAAGTGGGTGGCGAAGCTCCGGGCCGTGGGGCGGGGCGATTCGAGGCTGATCCTCAAGGTCCACATGGGCGCCGGGCACGGAGGCTCGTCGGGCCGGTACGACTGGTACCGCGAGGTCGCGTTCAGATACGCGTTCGTTCTGGACTGCTTCGGATTGGTCGGCGGGGAGTAGTGGTGCCGTTTCTCGGGAAGATGTCAGGTTCTGCGCGCGCGAAGGCGCCTACCTACGAGCGCTACATCACGGGTCCGGTAGAGAGGTTCGACGAGCGCGACAACGTCTTCGCGCGGGCCGACCTCTTCAGATACTTCGGCGAGGGCAGCGAGGAACGCAGGCGCTATTACGCGGAGCACCCCGAGCTTCGCGCGTACGACGAGCGGACCGCCGGGCTGCCCGGGCTCGGCAGGTTCGCGGGCGCTCATGAATGGGCGTACGCGATCCCCTTCGAGTTCTGCCGCGACATCGCCTCGGAGCGGTTTGTAGACGGGGAGCCGTCCGATACAAGAGCCGAGGTGACCCCCGAGGAGGCCGCCCGGCTAGTGCGCCGTCGCGGGCGCGAACTGGGCGCCGATCTCGTGGGCGCCGGACCGCTCAAGGAGTCGTGGGTCTACTCGCGCGTCGGGCGATCGTTCGGGAACGCCCCGGGATTCGAGCCCTGGGGCAAGCCGGTCGACCTGAGCCGCCACCAGCACGCCGTGACGATGGCCTTCCGGATGGACCACGACCTGACGCGCGCCGCGCCCGAGTTCCCGACCGTGGTCGCCACCGCGCTCGCCTACGCTGCGAGCGCTTGGGTGGCGGTCCGCCTCGCCTCGTACATACGGAGCCTCGGATACTCGGCGCGCGCCCATCACGTCTACAACTACCGTGTGCTCGTCGTGCCCGTCGCCGTCGATTGCGGGCTGGGCGAGCTGTCGCGCGCGGGGTTCCTTCTGACGCGCGAGTTCGGTCTCGGACAGAGACTGAGCGTCGTCACGACCGAACTGCCGCTAGCGCACGACGAGCCCATTGACATCGGCGTGCGGTCGTTCTGCGAACGCTGCCTCATCTGCGCCGAGAACTGCCCGTCCGGGGCGATCCCCCTCGGCGATAGAACCGAGCACATAGGCGTCATGAAGTGGAAGCTCGACGCCGAGAAATGCTATCGCTACTGGCACGCCGTCGGCACCGACTGCGCCATCTGCATGTCGACGTGCCCGTGGACCAGGCCGCACACCTGGCTGCACAGGGCGATGTCGCGGCTGGCGGCGGTTTCTGGTCCGCATCAGACGCTCATGGTCTGGGGCGCGAAGCTACTGTACGGCGGAGCGAGGCGCCCTGCGTCCAGACGCGCTCCCGGCATGGAGAGCCTGAGGCCCACTCGCCTGGACGCGCACATGCGGGCGATGGGCGTCGCGCTGTGCGCGCTTCTAGCGCTGGCCGTCTGGGCAGCGGTCGATGTGGCGCGCACGGGCACGATCTCGCTGGGGGGCGCGATCCCTCCGGGGGCCGCGATCCAGCTTGGGGCCGCGTCCGACGCTCTCTGGTGGACGTGGGCGGGATGGACGCTTCTGGGCGTTGCGGTCGCCTGGACGTTCGCGGCCGAGCGGGAGCCCAGGGCGTCGCTTCTGAGCGCGCTCTTCTTCGGGGTGTTGTCGGCGCTCGGCGTCCTGGCGCTCTTCGCCGTGGCATCCTGAGCGAGAGGATGATGCGCGAGGTGACCGTCTACGAACGGCTGGGCTACGGCGTGCTCGCCGTCCCCTCCTTGACTGTTGTTCATCGTTATGGTATCGTGAACGCTCACACACGATGAACGGCGCAGCCGGGAGGGAACGTTCATGACAGTCAACAGAGCCGCGAAAATCATTGCCATGGCTTTCCTGCTGGCCGGCGCGACCGCGCCGGCCTCGGCGAACCTGCTCCTGGACGCCGGCGTGCAGGTCGAGTCGTCGGGGACACCGATAGACGTGCCCGGATACTCGGTTCCCTCGACCGCCGACTGGGACTCCGACGGCCTCTACGACCTCATCGTTGGGGAGGGCTCCTCTACCGGCAAGGTGAGGGTCTACCTGAACGTCGGCACCGCCTCTCAACCAGAGTTCACCGGGTTCACCTACGCCCAGTCGATGGGCGCGGACCTCGCCGTCACGGGTGGGGGATGTCTGGGCATCTTCCCCAGGGTCGTCTACTGGGACGCCGACGGTCTGAAGGACCTCGTCGTGGGCCGCTCTGACGGGCGCGTGATGCTCTTCACGAACACCGGCACCGACGAGTCGCCGGAGTTCGACGCGGGCGTCATCCTTCAGTTCGGGCTGGCGGGCTTCCAGTCGGACATCGACGTGGGCTCGAGGGCGTGCCCCACCGTCGTCGACTGGGACAGCGACGGGCGCCGCGACCTGGTCGTCGGCGCCTACGACGGGCGTGTCTACATCTTCCGCAACGCGGGGGTCGACACGGTGCCACACTACGAGACCGTGGCCCTCGCTCAAGACGGCGGCGCGGATCTCGACGTCATCTCGAACCGGTCCAGCCCCCACGTGGAGGACCTGGACGGCGACGGGAAGAAGGACCTGCTGAGCGGCAACACCAACGGCGAGATCGTCTTCTACGCGAATACCGCGTTCGACTACGCACCCGCGTTCTCGGGATACGAGTTCGTGGAGGCCGACAGTGTCAAGATCGACCTTTCGGGGACGCCGCGCTCGCGGCCGTTCGTTTGCGACTGGAACGACGACGGCGAGCGTGACCTCCTTGTGGGAGCCGGTGACGGCGCCGTTCACCTGTACCTGGGCATCGAGCAGGGCTCGGGCGTCGACGACGGCGAGAATCCGGTCCAGCCGGAGCCTCTTGTCCTCCTGCACGCGCCCAGGCCGAACCCGGCGACACCTGCTTCCGTCGTCGCGTTCGAGCTCGCAGCGCCCTCGCGCGTCTCACTTGCGCTCTACGACGCCGTCGGCCGTTGTGTAGCGACCCTGCCGCAGGGCCGGCTCGAGGCAGGACCACACGAGGTCGCGGTCGGCGAACTTCTGACCGGCGGCACGGTACGCGCCTCAGGTGTCTACTTCATGAGCCTCAAGGCCGGGGACCGCGTCGCCACGAGGAAGCTCGTTCTCGTACGGTAGAGGATGGACTTCCCGTCCCCGTCGGGATTCGGCCTCGCGCGGCGGGGCCGAATCCGTCTTCTTCCGAGGAGCCGGCGATGGGAGGACAGGCCATGAGAGCACCCGTGTTGCTGACGCTTGCCGCGCTGACTGTTGTC
>WJLY01000233.1 GCA_014728245.1 Candidatus Effluviviaceae Genus IV sp. | reverse complement strand
TCACTCCCTGCGCGTTCGTGCCGTACTCCACCGACAACATCAACGACATCTATGCGAGAGGCGGGAGTCTCAACGACGCGCTCGGATCGCCTCTCTTCACGAGGATCAGGGAATGGCAGGCGCGGTACGGTTTCACTCAGCCGGCGGACCGGGTGGACAACTGGCTCTGTCCCTGCGTGATCAGGGACCACTTCGACGTGCTCCGGGAAGCGGTCAGAGAGTCCGGCGCCAGGTCACTGAACGAAGGGGCGGCCGCCGCCATCGAAGACCAAGAGTACAGGCGGCGAATGGGGGAGTACGACCGGGAGATACGCGCGCTTACCGATCCGATCTGGAATAGCGAGTACGCGTCATCCGACGGCCCGCACGTCGACCGACCTCGTGAGGAGGAGGGCATGGACGCGGAGCACGCGGCGAGCCGCGGCCATGCGCCGGCGGTCTCCGGCCGCGGTTGATTGGGAGTCCGGACTCTGGTATTATCTTTGCGGGGCGGTCTCAGCGCGGTAGTGAGGCCGCCCCGGAGTCCGCTCTGGGCACATGCTCGTCGCCCGCGCCGCGTCCACGCGCGAAACGCCCGCGCTACGTCCACGCGCAAAACGCCCGCTCCGCGCACACGCGAGCGATCACTCGACTGGAGGCTTTGATGAAGGTGCTTCTGGATGGCAACAGCCTCACCATCGACCAGGTCCACGAGGTCGCCCGTAACCACGCGGAGGTCGGGCTGTCGCCTTCGGCCAGGAAGGCCGTGAAGAAATGCAGGAGCGTGGCCGAGCGGCTCATGTCCGAGGGCCAGCTCATCTACGGCGTAACCACCGGAATCGGCGAGCTCTCGCGGGTCGCCGTCTCGCCGGAGCAGGGGGAGGAGCTACAGAAGAGGATCATAAGGAGCCACTCGGCCGGCGTCGGCGAGCACTTCGCGGAGGACTGCGTCCGGGCGGCGATGCTTCTGCGCGCGAACGTGCTCGCGCGCGGCTACTCGGCGGTGAGGCTCGAGCTCCTGGAGACGCTCGTCGGCATGCTCAACCGGGGAGTGGTTCCCGCCGTGAACAAGAAGGGATCGGTAGGCACGAGCGGCGATCTGACCTCCCTCGCGCAGATCGGTTGTGTCCTGATGGGCGAGGGGGAGGCGTATTACGGCGGGAAGCTCATGAGCGGGAAGGCCGCGATGCGGAAGGCCGGGCTTGCGCCCGTCAAGCTCTCGTTCAAGGAAGGGCTCGCGCTCATCAACGGCTCTCAGTTCTTCACCGGGTGCGGCGCGCTCTGCGCCTACGACGCCGACCGGATCATCAGGAACGCGATCATCGCGAGCGCGATGTCGGCCGACGCCCTTCGCACGCCCCTGACGCCCTTCGACGCTCGGATCCACAAGCTCAGGCCGTTCGTCGGACAGATCGTCGTCGCCCAGAACATGCGCCGGCTTCTCAAAGGGAGCCAGTTGATCAAGGAGGGCTCCGACAAGGTGCAGGACGCCTACAGCATCAGGTGCATCCCCCAGGTCTACAGCCCGTCGATCGACGCCCTGCAATACGTGCGGCAGCAGATCGAGATCGAGATGAACTCGGTGACCGACAACCCGCTCTTCTTTCCGGAGGAGGGCGTGCAGCTCTCGTGCGGAAACTTCCACGGCCAGCAGATCGCGATGGCGCTGGACTACCTCTGCATCGCGATGAGCGAGATCGGCGCGCTCTCGGAGCGGCACATCAACAGGCTCGTGAACCCGCACCTGAGCGGCGGGCTGCCGGCGTTCCTCGTCGAGAGCGAGGGACTGAACTCGGGATACATGCTCGCGCACTACACGGCCACCGCGCTCTGCTCCGAGAACAAGGTGCTGTCCCACCCGGCGGTCGTCGACAACTTCAGCATGGCGGCCGACCAGGAGGACACGGTCTCGATGGGCCCGATCGCCGCCAGCAAGCTCGACGAGATCAACACGAACGTCGTGAACGTCGTGGCAATCGAGATGATGTGCGCCGCGCAGGCGTTCGACCTCCTGGAGCACCGTCCGGGGAAGGGCACCGCCGTTGCTCACGAGAGCGTGAGGAGCGTCGTTCCGACCTACCTCAAGGACAGGATCGTCGCTCCGGACATTGAGAAGATCGCCCAGCTGATCCGGAGCTGGGAGCTTCTGGAGGCGGTCGAGCGCGAGGTCGGGCCGGTGAGACTGACGCTGAGAGGAAAAGGGAGAGTACGACAGAGAACTGAGTTCCGCGCGCTGTAGACTGGAGGGCGGCGGAGAGGAGAGAGGAGGTCGACGCGTGCCCTGGGTGAATGGTGAAATGTGCACCGGTTGTGAACTGTGCGTTGACGAGTGCCCCGCGGGCGCGATCTCGGTCGAGCAGGAGGTAGCGCACATAGACGACACGTTGTGTATCCGCTGCGGCGTGTGTCACGACGTGTGTCCGAACGAAGCCGTCAGGCACGACGGGGAGCGCATTCCCGAGGAGGTGGAATCGAACGTTGCCTGGGTCAGGAGAATGCTCAGCAACGACTACTACTCGGGTGACACGGAGAAGCGGGGCGCCCTCATGGAGCGGGTCGAACGCTACTTCCGGAAGGATATCAAGGTCGCCGAGAAGACCATCGAGCGCCTCCGCGCGATGGCGGGCGACTAGAGGACGAAGACCCGATCAGACGATCCACTTCCTGCGGAATTCGCCGAGGTTCGTCGCGCCGCACGCTGAACGATGCCCTGCCCGCCGGGCTGTTCTCGTTATGCGCGCAGGTGACCGGCCGAAATGGAGTATTGATGCGGCTACCCGGTGCTTAGAGTTCTTGGTTCGCCTGTGGTAGTATCTCGCTTTCGAACCACGGGCGTTGAATCGAGAGCAATGAGTTTCACCAGGTCGCGCGAATGAAGAGACAGCTCGGTTTCTTCGCGGTCTTCTCCATTGCTAGCGGAGCGATGATAAGCTCCGGGCTCTTCATACTGCCGGGCCTCGCTTTCGAGCGCGCGGGTCCGGCGGTATTCCTCTCCTACGCTCTGGCGGGCCTGCTGGCGGTGACGGCCGTTTTCAGCCTGGCCGAGCTCACGACGGCCATGCCGCGCTCCGGCGGAGACTACTTCTTCATCACGAGGAGCTTCGGGAGCCTCCTGGGTTCGGTCTCAGGCCTTTTGAGCTGGCTGGCTCTCTCTCTCAAGAGCGCGTTCGCCATCATCGGCATAGCCGAGCTTCTGGCTTTGAGCTTCGGCTTCAATCTCATCCTGACCTCTCTACTTCTTTGCGTCTTCTTCGTGCTGCTGAATCTCCTGGGCGTGAGGGAGGCGTCGAGGTTCCAGTCGGCTCTCGTGGCGGCTCTTCTGGCCATACTCTTCTGGCTGATCGCCTCTGGGCTCAGCCACATAGAGCTCTCTCGCTTCGAGCCCTTCCTCCCGCACGGCGGAAACGCGCTGGTTTCGACGGCGGGGTTCGTGTTCGTGTCTTTCGGCGGCCTCCTGACCACGGCGAGCCTGGCTGGGGAGGTGCGCGACCCCAAGCGCAACCTGCCCAGAGGGCTCATCGCGTCCGTCCTCGTCGTCACTGGCGTCTACGCCCTCGTTACGTTCGTTGCGGTCGGCGCGCTGCCGGCGCCCGAGCTCGCCCGCTCACTCACGCCGGTGGCCGACAGCGCAGCCGCAATTCTGGGACGGCCGGGATTCGTCATCCTGACCATTGCCTCGTTGCTGGCGTTTGTGACGACGGCTAACGGGGGGATCCTGACGGCCTCGCGCTACCCGGCGGCCCTGGCGCGGGATAATCTGCTGCCTGCCCGCGTGGCCAGGCTCAACAGGCGATCCGGGGTCCCGACGCCCGCGGTGCTTCTGACCGGTGTTTTTATCGCGCTCTCCCTTCTTCTCCGGCTCGACGTGCTCGTCAAGGCCGCGTCGACGGTAGTCCTCCTCACGAGCATCCTGGCGAGCCTTTCGCTCATCGTGCTGAGGGAGAGCAGGCTTTCGAACTACAGGCCGAGCTTCCGGGCGCCGCTCTACCCGTGGCTCCAGATCCTGAGCATTGTCGCCTTCGCCGCGCTGATACTGGACATGGGCCTCCGGCCGACGCTCTACGCGCTTCTCTTCGTGCTCTCGGGTGTCGCTCTGTACTTCGGCTACGGACGGAGACGGGCCAGAACCGAGTCCGCCATGCTCCATCTGCTCGAGAGGATCACGAACCGGAAGCTCACCTCGAGAAGCCTCCAGCGCGAGCTGAGGGAGATCGTTCACGAGCGCGACAACATCACGCCGGACTCATTCGATGAGGTCGTCAAGAGGGCGCAGGTTCTGGACATAGAAGAACAGATGGGCAAGGAGGAGTTTTTCCGGCTTGCCGCGGAGCACCTCTCGTGCGGCGGGAGCTGTCCCTCGGACATCGATCTCGTGAGGTTGCTCGACGAGCGAGAGGCGGAGAGCAGCACCGCCATCACGCCCTTCGCCGCCGTGCCGCACATCGTGCTTGAGGGAGACGGCGTGTTCGACCTTCTGCTCGTAAGGGCGAGAAAGGGGGTACGGTTTTCGGAGAGTGCTCGCGCGGTGAAGGCGGTGTTCCTGCTCGTGGGAACGCGCGACACGCGAACGCTGCACCTGCGGGCGCTCGCCGCGATCGCGCAGACGCTGCAGAGCGACGGGTTCGAGAAACGGTGGCTCGACGCGAAAGGGGAGAGGGATCTGGTGGACGTCATGCTCCTGAGCGACCGGCCGAGGATGAGGACATCGGCGGAGGAGTGACAGCCGGCGCCGTCTGTAGTGTCCGCATGCATGCCTTCACCCGTTACGCCTGCAGCGCTTGTCTGCCCCCCGGCGACGTGCTAGATTGGGAAGTGATGTCATAGGGATCCTCGCTGCCCATCGCCCTTCCTCCGCTCCAACGCGCGTCCCCCCGTAATGCGCAGAATGGGAAGCCGCAAGATGAGAACGCCTCTCGGAATCGCGATCGCGCTTGCGATGCTGGCCGCACTCACGGTCGGACTGACCTCCTGTGGGAGCTACACGACCGTCCTCAGTGAAGGCCCTCCTTCCGATATGTACTTCGAGCCCGGCGAGTGGTACCGGGTGACGCTCTTCGATGGGACGCGTTTCACTGACAAGGTCGTCGCAGTAGGCGCGAGCTCGGTCGAGTTCCGCCGTCGGGCCGTGCAGCTACAGCGTATCGACTCAGTGGAGCGCCACGACATCCCCGACTACAAACTCGCGTCGATCGTGATCTCAGCGCTCGCATATACTGGCCTCGTGCTCTACATGCGGTGACTCCCGCCGCAGGCCCCGGAAGACCCCATCCAGCGTCAGTGCCCCATGCCGCGTCCGAGACGCGGCGCCCGGGGCGCCCGTGAACCGCGCCAGGACCCTCACTCCAGAAGACCGCATTGACGGTGAGGCTCTTATTGGAGTATGATAAGAGTGTCATTTCAAGAGACGGCAGTCTTGCTCTTTCCGGCATTGCCGATCAACGGCGCGCATCGGGGAAGGAGGCGGGGCATGTTCTCACCGATGGTGTCAGTGCTTCTCCTGCCATTTCTCGCCGCGATGTTTCTGGCCGTCAACATGGGGAGCAGCGGAACGGCGCCCTCATTCTCAGCGGCGTACGGAGCGGGGATCGTGAGGAGGGAACGCATAGCCGGCCTTTTCGGCGTTTTCGTTTTCGCGGGGGCTATCATCGCCGGCAAAAAGGTGGTCCTGACCGTGGGGCGGGGCGTTCTGCCCGAGGACTACATGGGAATAGCGCTCACCACGATCATCCTCGGTTCGGTGGCCCTGTCTCTGCTCATGGCTAACCTTCTCCGTGTTCCGCAGTCGACCAGCCAGGCCACCATCTCGGGGCTCGTGGGCCCGGCCCTCTACTTCGGGGTGCTGAAGACCGACAAACTCCTGCTCGAGATCATCCCCATGTGGCTGGTG
>WJLY01000232.1 GCA_014728245.1 Candidatus Effluviviaceae Genus IV sp. | reverse complement strand
GGGCCCCCGCGTCGCCTCGTAAACCTCGCCCGCAAGCTGACCGTAGACCACGTCGACCGAGATGTCCTCGAGGTAGATCTCGTAGCCCGTCTTCGCCAGAGCGGCGTTCACGGTGCCCGTAGACGTCGGCGTTACTCTCAGCTCCGCTATGTTCCCTACGCCGGAGCCGATCGAGTCATCGATGCCGCACCCCACGGCGTAGAGCATTAGCTCCATCGCCTGCGCGGTGCCCGTGATCGTGCCCTGATAGAACGGCGTGAGCGAACCGGAAAGCCCGATCGAAGCCACTGCGGCGTCTATCTCGGGAGACGGCAGCGCCAGCGCGTCGATCACCGGAAGAGACGCCCACATGCAGTCGTAGCTCTCTCCCAGTACGCGCCCCACGACGGACAGGTCCTCGCCGTACGGAGCCAGAACAGTGAAGTGGGCCTCGCCCAGAGCGTCCGTGGTGTCCACCTGCGCGTCTATTCCCCAACCGTCGATCGTGACGACAACGTCGGGCTTCTCTACGCCCTGGTCGTCCCAGACGGTGACGGTCACCTGGCTCTCGCGGTTCACCGGGATCGACGACGGGGCTATGTCGTAGGTGACGGGGTAGATGACCGGAACGTCCTCCGTGTGGCGGTAGTGGTTCGCCTTCGTTACCGTCAGCCTGGCGATGCCCGGCTCGGAGACGGGCGCCACCGGCATCGACATCTCGGCCCCGGTCCCCTCGGCAACGCCTACGATCTCGCCGCCGACCGTGAGCGCCACCATCGCGCCCTCGTCGGCGGTCACGTTGAAGGTCGTCCCACCCACGGGAAGCACGCCCTGGTGCGAGACGGTGAGGTACGACGGCATCTCGGAGTAGAGCGTGGTGAACGCGTCGCCGTGCATGTGGAAGAGATAGTGGGTCAGCTCCTTGTCCTCGGGGTTGTACGGCCAGTTCGAGGCCTGGAGATAGTACTTGCCGGAGGCGTTCGCGAACGCGGGGCGGAGGTCCGAGGGGCCGGCGTCGCGGTCTCTCGCCGTCGGATAGCCCGGGTCGAAGTCGGGCCAAAGGAGATCGTAGATGCCGAACACGAACGCGTCGTTTACGAACGACATCGAGGTCTCCGAGGCGGCGATGAGTCCGAGCGCTCGAGGCGCCACGCGGTGGAAGGCCTCGGTGAAGCAGTCGCCGCTCAGGTTGTACTTGCCCGTCAGGCAGTTGATGGAGAAGACGAACGGCAGGTCGTCGTTCGTGAGCCCGGAGAGGTCGCTGATGCTGTAGTCGGGCTCGCCCCATCCGGACGTGCCGCCGTGGTCGCGGTGCTGCACTATGAAGCAGCCCGAATTTATGTCCGCGTTCATGCGCGCCGCGGTCGCGCCCCAGTCGGTCAGATGCTCGGGCGTGTCCGGGATGTAACCGAGTCCTCCCGGCCCGAAGTAGTCGACGAGCATGTAGGTGTTGGGGTTCGTCGACCAGGAGCTCCCCGGAGTCCCCGAGTGTATCGCGTACTCCCTGACCGGCGTCTTGCCGAGCTCGTTGGCCATGAAGCCGTAGACGATCTCGGTGCAGATCGTGAACCACCTCTCCGTCTGCCAGCCGCACGCCACGACCGGGTTATCGTAGAACGCCTGATTCGTGGACGGGAAGCGCTCGTAGTCGATGACCTTCCGCACGAGCGTCTCTATGGTCGAGGGCGTGGCGGTCATCCGCGCGAACACGATGTCGGGAAGATGGTCGCCGTCGACGTCCGAGTAGTAGTTGTCCGAGACGCACGTGTAATAGTAGTAGCTGTAGTCCTGGCAGGTGATGCCGCTCGTGCCGCCGTTGGACGCGTAGTCGGCGAGCAGGAGCACCGCGGCCGGCGGGTCGGCCCAGGTGTTGTAGGCGTTATCCACCCAGGCCTCGATCTCGGCGTACGTCGAGCCGGTCTCGGTCAGCGTCACTACGCCGGTATCGATGCCCTGGAGCGTACGCCACTGCTTGAGCGAGTCGGCCCACGAGGTGTAGGTCGGATCGTCGGGCACGATGATCACGTACTCGTACTCGTTATCGCGCGCCGGTTTCGCCGCCTGCTCGATCTCGGGCAGAGAGTCGTAGTTCAGAATGTGCTGCTCGAGGATCGGTTCCCAGTATCTGCTCCTGAGCCTCTCTTCGCCGAACCGACCCGCGCCACCCTCGAAGCTGACGCGGATACTCGCCTCAATGATGACGGTCAGCTCGCGCGTGACGGGGTTGTACTGGAAGGGCGTTATGCCCAGGAGCGCGACGTCCACGCCCCTCATCTCTCTCACGTCCGACACCCGGATCGGCTCCGCCGGATACGGGGCGTCGGCCGAGTAGATGGCCGGATCCTTCTCGTAGACGAGCGGCGAGTCGTCGTTCTCGAACGGCATGGGCGGAGCCGGTACCACGTCTATGCCGGTCAGAAGCTCGGTGGTCAGAGACAGGATCTCGATCCGTGGGGCGGCCCCCTCCGGAAGCGCCACGAAGCGGCCGAAGCCAGGCAGGTTCGGCGCGCCCTCGTCCCCCGGCAGGATGACCCCGGGGATCGATATCTGCTGCATCGTGTTACCGTCTACATTGACGTCCTCGATGTCGATCTTCCGGAGACCGAACGAGACGTCCACGAACGAACCCGTCGACCTCGCGAGTTCGAGCCCCTCATGGCCGGTCCGGTTCGAGAACTCGACGGTGCGCGCGGAGCACACCGACACGACAAGGACAAGCGTAAGTGCCACGCACGACGCTACCCTCATGGCTTTCCTCCCGGATGTTGGGTGGGCGGGCGAGCACGCCGGCTGCCGGCCGTGTCGCCGCTCGGGCTGGTATTGACCGCGGAGCATACCAGCAGTCAAGTATGGTGTCGCTGCCTATCTTGTGGGGGATGTCAGGGACTTGCAGCGCGCGCTGCGCGACAACGCCTTCCGTACGGATTGTCTAATGTGGCGAGGCTCTTACTTCAGACAGACAAACATCGGCTCTTCCGCGCCGTCTTGCGTCTCCGAGTGCTCGAAGGCCGTCTCGCGCACCAGGAAGCCGACGACGCGCGAGCCCCGCCACCGCGG
>WJLY01000231.1 GCA_014728245.1 Candidatus Effluviviaceae Genus IV sp. | reverse complement strand
CCCTGCATCGTGTAGACGGTCCCGTTGCGCTCCAGCTCCTTGCGGCTTACCGGGTCGTCCAGGTGCCAGTCGAGCAGCATGTTCACGGCCCAGGGCGCTATATCGGCCCCATCCGTCATCGCACTGGTCGACCAGCCCGAGTCCTCCGTGTAGTAGCGCACGGTGATGTAGAAGAACGTCCTCGCGAAGTCGCCCTTGTACTCGTCGATGGGCTCGAACGCCGTTCCGGAGTAACCGGGGTAGACGCAGTTACCTCTCTTGCAGCCGTTCAGTGAGGTCCAGGTTGGCGAGTCGACCTCCCCGTACGGTTCCGACCCACGCTGGTTGTTCACGAAGTTGTCCGTCGGGTAGATGGTGAAGAGGTCGGAGTACTTCGGGAGCTGCTCCCCGCCCGACCAGCTCGACGGCCACGTGTGCTCGCGGTTGTACCCGGTGCCCTCCACACCGCCGACACCGCCCTGGTCTACGCCGAACGTGTACTCGTAGGGGGGAGTTCCCCCGGGAACATCCGAGTACATGTCCCACACCTTGCCGTTCGGCTTGTCGTCGGTAGTGTAGAAGGCCGTCCAGGAGTACGTGTACGAGAGGACCGTGTGGTCGTCGATGATCTCGTGGAGCGCGGCTCGCAGGTCGTCGCCCATGAGGCCCTCCGCGCTCGCGTAGTAGCCCGGAGGTACCGTGACGTCCACGTAGTCGAAGGCGTAGCTCACGCTGTCCATGACGTTGGAGTAGAGGTCCTCGACACCGTCGACGACGAGCGTGTACTCGCCGGGCGTCATGGGCGAGACGTGCAGCAACGCCTGCTCCAGATCGACGGGGTCGCGCTCGGCCGCCAGCACCGAAAGCCCCTCGATGGAGTAGTTGCCGGCAGTCTCTGAGGTAGCCTCGTCCACCGGCTCTGAGAACGTCACGAGAGCCGTCGTCTCGGACTCAGCGAAGACCGTGTAAATCGAGGGCGCCGCCGCATCACCGGCCCAGACGACGTCTCCGGCGCCCCTCGGCTCGAGCGCCTGCGCGCCTTGAACGCAAACCACGGGTCCTGTGACGTCGTATGACGTTCCGAGGCTCGGCTGGAACGCGTGCCCCATGTCGTCGATTCGGACGGAGCCGCTCCCGTCATCGACCTCCCACGCCCCGCCCCCGACGTCCGCGTCGGTGCAGACGGCGTCCTCGACGGTGACAAGCACGCCCTCGTAGTCCTCCGAGGCGGCCGCCAGTGTCGTAACCACGGCCGCTGAAGGCACGGTGACCCCGGGGCACAGGCTCTCAACGACCGCATCCACAAGCATCGTCGTGCCGGCGTAGTCGACGTCGGCGTTCTCGGTGACAAGTCCCCTCACCGTAACGGAGTCGCCCTCGGCCGGCGACGCGCTTCCTCGCGCCCACACACCACTGCGTGTCCCGTCGCCGTCCTGCAACGCGAAGTGCGTGCCGTAGCTACCGGTGACGACGCCCCGGGTCACGACGGAGTATCCGTCGTAGGGCGAATCGGAACCCGTGCCCTGGACGTCGGCTATGGACACCACATAGGGCAGCGAGTAGCTGTCCAAGTCAGTCACTGTCGTGCCGGGAAGAACGTTCGTCGCGTGTATTTCGTAGTAGACCGTCGTCCCGGACGACTGCCCGGGGATGGACGAATCCGTGGCGTAGGTGTCCCCCGAATCCAGCGACATGCCGATTTCGTTCGAAAGGGAGAACTGGGACGTACCCCAGAAGAGCGAGACCGACGCTATCGCCACCGTGTCGGTGACGTCGGCGTACACGTCTACGGCCTCGCCCGCATAGGGCAGGGCTGGGTCGGTCACTGTGTTCGACACATCCGGGCCCGGCGTCGGAGGTGCGCTCTCGTGGGTGCCGGGCGAGCCATCGGTCGGGTACTCGACTTCCGTCGCCGTCCACTCCGAAGGGTCGTACTCGGTGGACGGCTGAACCACGCCGTAGTTGCGAACGTAGTCCTCGTTCTCGAACGCGGTGCCCTCCACCACGACGTAGTCCACGACGATCGCACTTGCGTTGAGGAGTTTCGCGCCGTCCCCCACCTTTCCGTTCCACAGGCTGTTGTTGCTCGACCACGCCTCGTCCGCGAAGTCGACCTGAAACGGGATCGTGGTCGTGTAGTCGCCCGCGACCAGAGCTTCGCCGGCGTCTATCGTGCCCGACAGGTTCCACGTGAAGATGTCACCGCCGTTCCCGACGGCCACGAGAGCCCAGCCCGCGAGGTCAGCGGCATCGGGACCCGGGTTGTAGACCTCTATGAACCTGTCGGTAAGGTAGTTGAGGTGAGGGTCGCAGAGCTCGGAGATGAGCACGGTCGCCTGAGCTCGGAGAGGCAGCAGCGCGAGCACGGCCACCGCGAGCGTCTTGAGCATTCTGACGGACATGAGAGGTCCTCCGGCCTGAGGCAAGGCCTACCGTTGGGTCTGAGCCAAGGCTGCCCTGGCTCCAAAGATGGCAGGTCGTATTCTTGACAACCATTATACCACAATACCGGCCGCTGCAGGGCTCGCACCGTGCCTGCGGTGGTGGCGGGGCCGTCGCCAGAGACTCAGGAACACACTCTGTCCGCCCGAGGTGGTCGGGTGACCTGCGATCAGTGAGTGGGCGCTGCGGCCGATCGTTCGGTTGGAGCTCTCTCAGGCCAGAGAGCGCGGTTCAGCAGACTGACTCAGGGAGTCGCGCGTTGCAGTAGCCTCAAGCGCGACCGGGTCCGGAGACCCTGGCGCTGAAGAGAGGTTCGAAGCACATGCGGTAGTGATATCCATAGATGGCCAGGACCACAGCCACAGGGAGGGCCCGGGGACGCCTGAAGAGCGTCCAGAACAGAAGGCCCGGGTACTCCCAGCGCTCCCTTCCGACGACGCTCAGGTGGTAGAACGATCGGATGACAGCGAGGATCTGCGACGGTGTGATGCGAGTGTTCGCCCGGCGCGGCCGATACTCCCGGAGGAAGGTCCTCACGCGACGGTAGTAGTTCTTCGGCGCATAGAGATCGCGCAATAGGTTCCCATACCCCGCCTGAAGCGACTCGAGCCCCATGCGTGGAACGATGTTCGTAGAGCCGTCCGAGTTGTCACCGGACAGGTCGACGCGTATCCGACCCTCACGATTGAGTCTCTTGTACAGGGCCGTACCGACCGGGGCCTGCAGGAGCCCGACCATCGCGGTGGCTATCCCGCTCTTCTGTATGAACTCGGTCATCCGCTGGAAGACCGACGGCGTGTCGTTGTCGAAACCGACGATGAAGCCCGCCTGAACCTGAAGTCCGGCCCTCTGGATGCGCTTGATGTCCGACAGGAGATCCCGGTGGCGATTCTGCCTCTTGTGACACTCCGCGAGATTCACCTCGTCCATCGTCTCGATCCCGATGAAGACGGTGCCAAACCCTGCGCGCACCATGAGCTCGATGAGCTCTGTGTCGTCGGCGAGCTCCATGGTGACCTGAGCGCTGAAGCCCATGCCGCGCTTGCCCTCTCTCCACTCGATCAGTGCTGGCAGAAGCTCGCGGCGGAGGTACTCGCCCCTCGCGTTGAAGTTATCGTCCACAAAGGGAACGACACCACGCCAGCCGAGATCATAGAGGGTATCGAGTTCAGCGATCACCTGAGAGACCGCTTTCCTTCTCCAACGATGGCCTAAGAGTTGCGTGACCTCGCAGAACTCGCAGTTGTTGGGACAGCCGCGCGAGAACTGGACTCCTCGGGAGGCATACTCGTGCGGGTCCACAAGGTCCCACCGAGGCGCGGGGCTGGTGGTCAGATCGGCAAACTGGTCCGTCCGGTAGGTGCGATGGGACACTCCGCGTTCGAGGTCCTCAAGGAACGGAGGAAGTGTCAGCTCCGCCTCGTTGAGAACGAAGTGGTCGACATCCCCGAACCTCGCTCTCTCGTCCTCGGACGCGAACAGCGGCCCACCGGCCACCACGGTCAGCCCTGCCGACTTGCAGCGCGCAGCGACGTCCAGCGCAGAGTCCCTCTGCACGATCATACCGCTCAAGAGAGCGTAGTCAGCCCAGGCGAGGTCCTCGTCGGTCATGTCGCGCACGTTCAGATCAACGAGGCGGAGGTCCCAATCGGAAGGGAGCATCGCGGCCACGGTCAGAAGTCCGAGAGGCGGGGATGCAGCCTTGCGGTTGATCAGCCTGAGGGCATGCGTGAGGCTCCAGAAGGTCTCGGGACTCTTAGGGTAGATCAGGAGCGCGTTCAATGTGGCTCCTTGGTTTTGGCGCTGGCCGTCATGGCGAGGGAAGGAACGGGCCGCCTTCATTGAGCAAGAAGGCGGCCCCGTACATCGATATCAGTCTGCGACCTCTGGGTCGCCGACTACTCCCACGACCTTCTTCACGTTCTCCGCCGCAGGGCCCTTCTCGCCGTCGACGACGTCGAACTCCACACGCTCGCCTTCAGTGAGGGTCTTGAACTCGTCGCCGCCCTGGATCGCTGAATGGTGAACGAACACGTCCTTCGACCCATCCTCCAAAGAGATGAAGCCGAAGCCCTTGTTGTCGTTGAACCACTTCACGGTTCCGTTGGTACTCACTATGTGCTACCTCTCTTGTTCTCGCCGTGCGGGGAAGAACCCCTGCACCTGCGATCGTGTTGTCGGTGGCCGAATCGGCTGGCCCTCCGACATCCTCAATGACGGGGCCTGTCCGCCCCTGCAGGTGGCGCCATCACCGACCGCCGGTATGGCTTCGTATCCGCGGGCGCCTCATGGCGCCTGTGAAACTAAAAAGGGACCGGCTCGCGCGCCAGGTCCCCCCTTGGAGATTCAGGATATGTCACCATACCAACGTGGTCGCCTCTGCTAGAACACAGCATAGCCGGGAGGTTCAACTAGGTCAAGCGCAATCGTACGCCGGACGCGCGGGCCACACACACAAGGCCTGTGAGCCGCTCCCGGGCGGCCTCGCCAGGGAACCCTCCGCTACCGGGTCCGCCCCGCTACCACGACCCAGTTCGAGTCAGTCTCACCTACGTGCGGATTCAGGAATGAGATCTCGTGGCTTCGTGGATCCAGCAGGACGCTTCCCAAGAGGTCGAGGAACTCCTGCGAAGGCTCCGAGGCAGACCAGATCCCGAAGACTCCGCCTGGCCTCAGGTGCTCAGAGAGCCCGCCGATGCCCGTAGCGGTGTAGAACCCGCCGTGACTGAGCTGAAGCCACGACTCCGGGGAGTGATCGATGTCCAGGAGGATGGCGTCGTAGCGTACCGCCGTCTCAACGGGGGCTCCCGGGGCGACGTGCTCGAAGAAGTCGCCCTCGACCAGAGTGCACCTCGGGTCGTCAAGCAGTGCGCTCGCCGTCGGCACGAGCCGTTTCAGGTGCCATGCGATCACCGGGTGCAGGAGTTCGATGACCAGAAGCCGTCGGACGCAGGCGAACTCGAGCGCCGCGGCGGCGGTGTACCCCAGTCCGAGCCCGCCGATGAGAACGTCGGACGGCTCGTCGCCCCGTCGTTCTAGCGTGAGGCGGGCCAGCGCGCGTTCGCTCGCGTTGACTGCACTTGACATCAACATCTCGTCGTCGAGCTTCACCTCGTACACTGGCTCATCGGGGACGGACGATGATCGGCGGCGGCGCAGGACCAGCTCCCCCATGGGTGTCTCTCGGAAGTCCAGTTCCTCGATTGCCCTCACTGTGATCCCATCAGTCGGAGACGATGCAGACGAATCGCCCGGCCGAATCTCAGGCACTCAAGCTCGCGCGAGCGTACCACGACGACGCCGGCCTGTCATTGCGTAGCCCCCAGAAGGGGGATTCCCCCCGGCCAGCTGCTGCGGCACTGGGGCCAGGGGAAGTGTTGAGCAGGTGGGGGTCGGGCGCTGCCAGGCATCGTGTGGCCGGGACGGGCAGTCGGTGCCACGCCTTCCCCAAGCAATGACCGACAGGGTACCTGAGGGCACCGCAGGACCCTTGCTTGAACTCGTCCCCGGTTACTGCTACGTTCATTG
>WJLY01000230.1 GCA_014728245.1 Candidatus Effluviviaceae Genus IV sp. | reverse complement strand
TGCCGGATGGAGGCGTCTGATTACGGCGCGACGACGAAGATGGTGCTTCTGAAGTAAGAGCCGGGTCACTTGGGGCCAGCATGCGCGCCCCAACGACCGCGGGCTGCGGTTCCGGGCCCCCTGAAAGCCCGGAGAGTGAGAGGGCGCCCCGTGCCCACGGCGCGGGGCGCTCCTCCGTCTGGGGGCGGCGGGAGACACCGGAGGCGCGCGTCAACCAGCGGGCGGCTGCGCAGCGCTCTTCCCTCATCTGACTGCCCGCATACGTGGAGCGAACGGCCCCCGGACCCTGGGTCCGGGGGCCGCTTCGTCACGGCTCAATGCTGCGGGCTGCTTGCCCCTCGCCGCCGGTCGCAACTGTCCTCGCGCCGGGGCCGGGCTCGGGCAGCTACTTAAGGAGCACGCCCTTCCTCGAGACGCTTTCGCCGTCTCTCGTGAGCCGGAAGAAGTAGACGCCGCTCGCCACGCTTTCGCCGCGGTCGTCGGTTCCCTTCCACACGGCAGTGTGGCGTCCGGCATCGACGCGTCCGTCGACCAGCGTGGCCACGCGCCTGCCGGCCACGTTGTAGACTGAGAGCTCGACCTCTCCCGCCGCGGGCAGCTCGAATGCCACCGTGGTGGCGGGGTTGAACGGGTTCGGCCTGTTCTGCGAAAGCTCGAACCTGAGCGCGTCGCCGTCACCGGGCACGCCGGTTTCGATTATCCCGAAGTGCGTGAGGATCTCAGTGAGGAGCTCCTCCTTCGTCGAGGGCGACGCGCCGTCGGTCAGCCCTCCGAACTCGAACGAGCAGCCGACGCTCTTGTACGTGCCCGCGTCGTTGGAGACCCCGCATCCGGCCCCGTCCGAGGGGTTCGTGAAGATGCGGACGCCCGAACCGGTGGCGCTCATGTGGTCGATGTAGCTGTTCGCCCCGGTGTAGGCGAAGCTCATACCTTCGCACATCGTGCCGGCTTCGCCGTTCACGGTCGACAGGTCCGCGCCGCCGTCGGACATGCCGTTGACGCCGAAATGGCCGTTGTAGATCGTGCGCGACGAGTCGTAGGCCCAGCAGTCGCCGCCCTCCATGTAGACAGAGACGCCGCCGTCCATGTAGGCCGTGAGCGCGTTGGCCTCGGAGGTCGAGAGCGAGTAGTTCTGGGAGTATACGCCCAGGCAGATGAACGCCGCGGAGTACTCGTCCAGGTTCGGCATCGAGCCGGTTGTGTAGTCATAGCTCACGCCGAGGCTGGCGAGGCCGGTCATGAGAGCTGCGCCCGATATCGGCGACGGGTCCGGCTCCCAGATGACGACGTCGATCGCGTCGACCACGCTGAACGAGTGCGTCCCCGACGAAGGATCGTAGGTCACGTTCGGGGGAGACGCGGCGTCCGAGGCCTTGATTCGGTACGTTACGTCGTCGCCCGATGCGGCCGTGCCGGCGAACGTCCCCTCGTAGACGCCCGGCGATGTCTCGCTCATGGCGACCGTCGTCTGAGGCGTTCCGTTGATCCACGACTCCAGCTCGACCGAGTCGACCACAGTGTTGTCCGTCACGGTCGCGACGGCGGTCGGCGGCCACTGGCCGACCGTGATGTCAGTGAGCGGCGTGTGGGTGATCGTAGGCGCCTCGTTGTCGGTGATGATCGCGAACGCGTGGGCGTCGCCGGGCGCGACCCAGGGGTGCGTCTCGCGTCTCCCCGAGTAGTCTGCCGCGAAGATGTAGTACCGGACCTCGTCGCCCATGCTCTGCGCGGGAATGTCGGCGTAGTACGATCCGCTTCTCACGTCCTCCGTCATCACGATAGGCGTGTAGCCCGGGCTCGAGTCGCTCTCCCAGTAGACGAGGAGTGAGTCGGTCTTCAGGCCCTGCTCGCTGTAGTCGACGAAATCCGCCTCGACCCGGTAGGGGTCCGTCTCGCTCGGGCTGTCGTTCAGCGGGATGTGGTCGATGTAGAGCATGTAGCGATCGGTGACGCCCATCGCCCGGCAGTGGATCGCGTCGTTCGTATACCAGGAGCCCGAGTAGCCCAGGATCTCGTATCCCGGCATGGCCGCCTCGTACGTCGCGATCGCGTCGTCGTCCCACGACGTGCCGTACTGCGGCACGAAGACCTTGTCGTTCAGGATGAGCGAGTTCGTGTAGGGCTCGTCGTTCGGGCAGTAGACGCGGACGACCTCGTACGGCCGCCCCCACGAGCCGGACTGCGACTCGAGGTATGCGACGTTCGCCTCCAGCTCGTCGTACGAGGAGTGGGAGGTAGGCACCTCCTTCACGAGTATCTTCTGCGGGGAGAGGAACTTCGCCCAGCAGTCGATGTGATGGATGCCTCCCGACTCGATGTACGGCAGCTTCTCGTACCGCTCGATGCCGAGGTAGTCGTTCATGATCGAGTCGATCTCGGTCGTCGTGAGAGACGTGTTCTCGTCGATAACGAGCCGAGTCGACATCGCGACACCGCGGCCGTCCGACATGTAGTTCCCGCCCGTGTGCTCGAGGTCCATGCCGTAGACCGGGACGCCCCAATCCGAGCCTATGACGCCCGGGATGAGATCGTCGTCTGGCCTCGGGCGATTGTAGATGTGGTCGACGATGCCCTGCTCGTCGTTGCCCGTGATGACGAACCACGGCCCGTAGTCGCGGGTCCAGATGCTGTTGGTCGGCGCGAAGATCCACCCCACGTGGCTCATGTCGCAGCCGCCGCTCTGGAGCGTGCTGGTCGCGCTCGCCTGGTCGGCGGAGTCCTCGACGATCACCCAGAGCGTATCGTCTTCCGCGTACTCCACGAGGAGACCGGTCGGGTTTCCGAACGGATAGCGCACGATTACCCCGGTCATCGGCTCGAACTCCCCCGGGTTTCTCACAGGCTCCGTGGGCGGGGGCGTGCTCCTGTGTGCCTCGCCGATCCTGTCGAGGTTTTCTCGCTCCTCGTCGGTCAGGCCGATGGGAAGGTAGTTCTCTCCCTCCAGCTCTTCGGCCTGGGACTTGGCCAGCGCCGACTGCGGGAGAATCGCGAGCGCGGCGAGAAGAACGACGAGGACGTAAGCGGCGGTGCTTCTCAACATGGTCAGGGCCTCCGTTGTGTAGTCGGTGGGGGCTTAGGGCACACGCCGCCGCGCAGCGGGGCCCGCGCCCCTCTGGAATCCGAACGTATAATCATTACCATTATAACATGGCAAGAGGCGCGAAGATAGGGGGGAGCCTGATTTTGTCCCCTCCGCCCGATGGCGCGGGCGCCGCGAAGCCGGTGGCTGCTCAGTATCGTACCGCTGCGCTCACAAGCCCGGTCGGCACGAGAAACGTCTCAAAGCCCCGCCGCGTCCATGAGCGTCGGCGCGGCGTCGATGACGAATCTGATCCCGAAAAAGGCGAGCAGGACGCCGGCGACGAGACTCACGCCCTTTAGGAACCGCGGTCCCAGTACCCGGAAGCCCCTGTGGGAGGCGGAAGAGAGAAGGAAGTCCCATCCCACATCGAGCGACCAGTGGGCGACGGCAAAGACGACAAACAGCCAGATGCCGTACTCGAGGGCGCGGAAGACGAGCGTGGCCCCGACTGTCGCCCACCAGACGAGGAAATAGGGGTTTGCGGCCGACATGACCATGCCCGCTACGAACGGGGAGGACGCCTTTCTCCTCTCGGTCTCGATCGGCCGGCTGAGGCTGCGCAGCAGCCCGACGCCCATCCACAGAAGAACGACTCCGCCCGCCAGTCCCACGATCGCGCCGAAGAGCGGGCGCTCGAGCACAGGGGCGAAGCCGACCGCGATGAGCGCCATGAGGGGAAACTCGACCACGCCGTGGCCGAGTGCGATGAGAAGCCCGGCGCGCGGTGAGCGGGCTCCCTCGTCGACCACGACTACGGAGAGCGGCCCGGGCCCCATCACGCCCGAGAGCGATATGAGCATCGCCTGTATGAGGAACGCGCCGAACGACATGCCGGGATGCTACCAGACCCGTGCGCCTCAGGCCAGCGGGACCCGCCAGGTGGCGGCCCCGGGCGCCGTTCTGACCGGCCGGCGCGGGCGGGTTTGCGAGCCATGGGGGGGCG
>WJLY01000229.1 GCA_014728245.1 Candidatus Effluviviaceae Genus IV sp. | reverse complement strand
TCACGAGCGAGGCGGTGAGGGAAGCCGTGGGCTCGGTGATGACCAACAAGTACGCCGAGGGCTATCCCTTCAAGCGCCGCAAGGACGGGACGATCAACTGGGAGGCGAACGGGCGATACTACGGAGGCTGCGAGTACGTCAACGTGGCGGAGAACCTGGCGATAGCCCGCGCCAAGGAGCTCTTCGACGCCGACCACGCCAACGTGCAGCCCCACTCCGGAAGCCAGGCCAACATGGCGGTCTACTTCGCGCTCCTCGATGTCGGCGACACGTACTTCGGCCTCGAGCTGTCCCACGGCGGCCACCTGACGCACGGCCATCCGATCAGCTTCTCGGGGATGTTCTACAACGTCGTCCACTACGGCGTTGATAAGGAGACGGAGGTCATCGACTATGACGCCCTCCGCAAGATGGCGCTCGAGCACAAGCCCAAGCTCATCGTCACCGGCGCGTCCGCCTACCCGAGGACGCTCGACTTCGCGAAGTTCCGCGAGATCGCCGACGAGGTGGACGCCTACCTCATGGTCGACATGGCTCACATCGCCGGGCTGATCGCCGCGGGGCTGCACCCAAGCCCGGTGCCGCACGCGCACGTCGTGACAACGACGACGCACAAGACGTTGCGCGGGCCGCGGGGCGGGATGATCCTAATGAAGAACGACGTGGCCCGTGCGATCGACAAGATGGTCTTCCCGGGCATACAGGGCGGGCCGCTCATGCACGTCATCGCGGGCAAGGCCGTCTGCTTCAAGGAGGCGCTCGAGCCGTCCTTCAAGGAGTACCAGAAGAAGATCGTGGAGAACGCGCAGCTCATGGCCGAAGCGTTCAAGAACGCGGGGTTCCGGTTGGTCTCCGGCGGGACGGACACTCACCTGATGCTCGTCGACCTGAGAGAGAAGGGTGTGACGGGCAAGCAGGCTGAGAACAGTCTCGAGAAGGCCGGTATCACCGTCAACAAGAACACGATCCCGTTCGATCCGCAGAAGCCGTTCATCGCGAGCGGCATACGAGTGGGCACTCCGGCCATCACCACGCGCGGAATGGGCAAGGACGAGATCGAGCGCGTCGTGGGACTCATCGACCGAGCGCTCTCCGACATCGACAATGAGCAGGTGCTTGAAGAAGTCAAGAAAGAGGTCGGAGAGCTCTGCGCGTCGTTCCCGCTCGTGAAGGGTGAGGAGAGGCCGGTCTAGCGGTTGCGCGGCGGGCCGGAGCGAGTGCGTGAGGCCGTCGCTGGAGGGCGGCCGCCCGGCTCCCGGCTCCACGCGTGTTCTGCGGGGAATCCTCCGCCGAGCCGTCCGCCGCCGGAAGCGAACGACCATTCACTCAGTGTCGGAGGCGTAATGAGCGTGCGCCCGTCCTGGGACGAGTACTTCATGAGCATAGCCCGGCTGGTGGCGGGGCGATCTACCTGCCTGCGGCGTAAGGTAGGCGCCATACTGGTGCTCGACAGGCGGATCCTGGCCACGGGCTACAACGGCGCTCCGGCCGGCCTCCCGCACTGCGACGAGACCGGCTGCATCCGGCAGCGCCTGAAGGTGCCGCCGGGCGAGCGGCACGAGTTGTGTCGCGGAATCCACGCCGAGCAGAACGCGATCATCCAGTCCGCCAACTACGGGACGGGGATAGACGGCGCGACGATATACACGACACACCATCCGTGCTCTGTCTGCACGAAGATGATCATCAACGCAGGCATAGCCCGCGTCGTCACCGCCGACTCGTACCCCGACGAGCTGGCCGTCGACATGCTCAGGCAGGCAGGCATAGAGGTGACGACGATGGTCGAGCCACTCGCCGAGCCCGCCGCTTCCTAAACGGAAGCTCACGACATAAAAAACATCGGCCTCAGGAATGTTCCCGCTTGACACGCGCCAGCAGGTCAACTAGGCTGCCGTTTGCTATTAGCGGAGGATGCTCGCGGATTCGGGATGATGATGGGTGGGATTCCTTCCGTTGCAGTTGTCCCTCACTGACTTTCGCACATAACCAGGACGCAACGTCTCGGCGCCGCACTTACGCGTCGAGTATCGTGGAGTTTCCGACTCTGGCTACGAGAGGATCGGTGCCTGCCCATGTCTCACTCCAACGACGAACTGATCTCGGAAGAGACGACGACCGAAGAGACGACGTCGCCTGACGCCTCCCATCCAGCTCCGACTTCGATGCGCGACACCGAAGGCGCGACGAGAGACAAGAACACCGTGAGCGACGTCGACATCCTGTCCGACACCGGCGAGCCCGGTCTGCTCGGTGACGTCGATCAGCTTCGCGAAGGGGACCGTGATTCCCGCCTGCGGTTCTTCCTCGATGAGGACGAGGTGCTCGGTCTGCACCGCAGACTGTCGAGCAAGCTCTTCAGGCTCGTCCGGAAGCGGAACGGGATGATCGTCCCGTTCGACAGGAAGAAGATAGCGAAGGCCATCTTCAAAGCCGCGCAGGAGGTGGGGGGAAGGGACCTCGAGCTGGCCGAACACCTGACAGACGAGGTGTTGCTGTACCTGTATTCCGAGAGCGGCCATAAGTTACCGCAGGTAGAGGAGATACAGGACGCCATCGAGAAGGTCCTGATAGAGCGGGGGCATGCGAGGACGGCCAAGGCGTTCATTCTCTACCGGGACAACAGGGCCCGGATGAGACGCAAGGAATTCAAGGCGGACCTCGCGGGGCTCGAGAAGAAGAGGGTGGCCGGGACGATCGACGCAACCGACCTTGCGCTTTTCGTCCGGACTTCCGGCGACGACATGATCGCGTGGGACCGCGAGCGGATCATCGACACGCTCTACCGTGAGGCCGAAGTCGATATCGAGGTCGCCGAGAAGATAAGCCGCGAGGTTGAGGACCAGATCGTTCTCTCCGGCATCAACGTGATCACGGCGCCGCTCATCCGCGAGCTGGTCGACGCGAAGCTCGTCGAACACGGTCTCGAGTCGGCTCGCAGGAAACACACGCGGCTCGGGGTCCCGCTCTACGATGCCGAGCGGATCATCCTCATGCCCAACAAGGAGAACGCGAACATACCGCACAACCCGGAAGCGACGAACATGACGCTTGCGGAGTCGGTGAAGAAACAGTACGCGCTTCTTGAGGTGTTCCCGCAGGACGTGTCCGACGCTCACGCCAGAGGCGACATCCATCTGCACGATCTCGGGTTCTTCGACCGTCCGTACTGCTCCGGGCAGTCGCTCGAGTACGTGAAGAAGTTCGGCCTCTCGCTTCCGAACGCTCTCTCGATCGCGAAGCCCGCCAAGCACCCGGACATTCTGCTGGCGCACATGGTGAAGTTCTCGGCGGCGCTGCAGGGTCACTTTGCGGGTGCAATCGGATGGGACGCGGTGAACGTTTTCTTCGCGCCATTCCTGGAGGGGCTCTCGGACCGGGACATCCATCAGCTGGCCGAGATGCTCGTGTTCGAGTACTCGCAGCAGAGCGTCGCGCGCGGCGGGCAGGCGATCTTCAGCGACATCAATATCTACTGGGAGACCCCGAAGCACTTCGCCGACGTGATGGCGATCGGGCCGGGCGGAAAGATGACCGGCAGGACCTACAAGGACTATCAGCAGGAGGCGCAGCGCTTCGCCTTCGCGCTCTTCGACATATACAAGGAGGGCGACGGGACCGGCAGGCCGTTCTTCTTCCCGAAGCCCCTGGTTCACATCACTGACGAGTTCTTCAGGACGCCGGGGCACGAGGAGTTCCTGCTGCACATCTGCGACGTGGCCTCTGACAAGGGCAACACGTACTTCGTCTTCGACCGCGGCGAGACCGCCAAGATATCGGAATGCTGCAGGTTGTCCTTCAAGCTGGAGCAGTCCGACCTCGACGACGCCAAGGAGCCGTGGCGGATGCGCTACTCGGCGCTCCAGAACGTGACCCTGAACCTGCCGAGGGCGGCGTTCTGGGCCGGGGGCGATGACGACAAGCTGTTCGAGAAGATCGACGAGCTCTTCACGCATGCCGTGAGAGCCCACGAGCAGAAGAGGGACATGATAGAAGAGCTCCTGGCAATGGGCGACAAGGGTCCTCTTGCGCTTCTCACCATGAAGCTCGACGGGCAGCAGTATCTCCGCATGCAGAGGGTGACATACCTGATCGGGCTTCTGGGGCTGAACGAGCTGGTGCAAAGCCATCTGGGGCAGGAGCTTCACGAGTCGGAAGAAGCTTTCCGGTTGGGGCTGAAGGTCGTGGCGCACCTCAAGCTGGCGTGCGAGCGCGCGTCGGAGGAGACCGGCATGCGCCTGGTGCTGGAGCAGACGCCCGCCGAGTCGGCCGCGTACAGGCTGGCGAAACTCGATCTGCAGCACTTTCCCAAGGAAGCCGAGGCCGTCGTGAAGGGGAACATGGACCTGGGGGAGGTCTACTACACCAACTCCACGTTCCTCAACGTCTCCGAGGCGATAAGCCCAATAGAGCGCGTCAAGAAGGAGGGCATGTTCCACGACATGATCGAGGCCGGCGCCCTCTCACACGTCTGGATCGCGGACAGCAGACCGCCCAAGGAGTCCGTGGCGAGCTTCGTCAGAAGCACGTTCAAGCACACCCGCAACGCGCAGATCGCGTTCTCGCCTGAGTTCACCACATGCAACACCTGCCTCAAGGTATCGAGGGGGCTGGTCGACGAGTGCCCCTACTGCAGTTCCCGGGAGGTCGACGGGATCACCCGCGTCACCGGGTATTTCTCGAAGGTATCGGGCTGGAACTCGGGCAAGAAGGCGGAGCTGGACGACAGGTTCAGAAGCAAGGTCAAGTAGCGGAAAGCGATGGAACAACAGGGCCGGGAGAGGCAAGAGAGACTCAGGAGAGGGTTCTCATGAAGCTCATCTTCTTCGTAAAGGACGGCTGCGGCGTGTGCGAGAACGCGAAGGAGAAGGTGGATTTCTTTCTCGACAAGTGGAACGCCCGCGAGACCGTCGCCGTGGAGACCGTGAACCTTTCGACGTCCGACGGACTCGTGGAAGCCGCGATGCGGGCGGTGGCCGAGATCCCCACGATAATTCTGGAGGACAGGTCGGGGGAGGTTGCCCGCTGGATGAAGAAGGCGCCCAATTCCGACGACCTCAAGTCCAGGCTGGGCGTCTAGCGCCCGTCTGTGTGGCAGTGTCAGGGCGTCCGAGTCGGTCGGAATGATATTCCCCTGTGCGCGGCCGGACGCCATGCGTCCGGCCGTGTCCGTCTTGA
>WJLY01000228.1 GCA_014728245.1 Candidatus Effluviviaceae Genus IV sp. | reverse complement strand
GGGTGAGGCCGTGCCGGCGTCGCCGGGGGACGGCGGCGACGGCCGCGGAGAGACACCGGCCGCCGATCCCGCTGGCGAGAGCGTCTCGAGCGAACGCGCGATCGCAGCTTCGTGGGCGAAGTACTGCCTCTCGGTCGCGCAGATGGACGCCGACGTCAGGCTGCTGCCGGAGGGCGCCGAGACGGTCATAGGACAGAAGGGCGGCCTCGTGTCGGGCGGCCAGAAGCAGCGGATCGCCATAGCGAGGGCGCTGGCGGGAGCGCCGCAGGTGCTCTTGCTGGACGACTGCACGGCCGCGCTCGACGCGCGGAACGAGGACCGGTTCTGGTCGCGGCTGGACCGGGAGTTCCCCGGCAGAACCACCTTCGTGGTCTCGCACAGAGTCGCGACGATCAGGCGGGCGGACGTGATCCTGGTGCTGGAGGACGGGCGGCTGGTCGATCAGGGCACTCACGACGAGTTGCTTGACAGGTGCCCGACGTACCAGGCGTTCCTGCACACCGAGGAGACCAAGGAGCACCTGGGCATGGCCGGGGCCTGATCCGTTGGCATCGTACTTGCAGAACCGGGTCAGCGAGAGCTCGCGTCCCGCGAGGCTGACTGTAACTCATGCGGGCGGCGGCTTGAACAGGTCGTCGCCCGCGGCTATGATAGAGGTATTGAACCGGAGTCGTGCGAGAGATATCCGGGACGGAAAGGGAAGAAGCGCGTTGACAGAGAGCCGCATGCGCAGAGTCGCCCTGGCGGCTGCCGCGGCAGCCGCCGTCATGTACCCAGTGGCCGCCCACGCGTACGTGGGACCCGGCGCGGGTTTCGCGGTCGTCGGCTCTCTCGCCGTCGTGTTCATCACCTTCTTCCTGGCTCTCGGCTCGCTCATATCCTGGCCCTTCAGAGCGCTCCGTCGCGCGATCAAGGCGCGCCACCTTCGCGGGCCCGCTGAGATCAAACGAGCGGTCGTGCTCGGCCTCGACGGGCTCGATCCGGTGCTCGTTCGGAAGTACATGGACGAGGGAAAGCTCCCCAACTTCAAGAAGCTCGCCGAGGAGGGCGACTTCAAGCCGCTCGGCACCTCCAACCCGTCCATGTCGCCCGTCGCGTGGTCGACCTTCGCCACGGGCGTCGACGCGTCTCGTCACAACATCTTCGACTTCCTGGGCCGCGACGAGAAGACCTACTTCCCGATACTGTCGTCGACGCGCATAGAGAACCCCACGCGTACGCTCAAGCTGGGGCGCTATAGGATACCTCTCGGCAAGCCGTCGATCCGGCTCATGAGAAAGAGCCGCGCCTTCTGGAGCGTACTCGATGACTGCTTCGTCCCGTGTCACGTGCTTCGCGTCCCGATAACGTTCCCTCCGGAGAAGCTCCGTAACGGCGTCATGCTCTCCGCCATGTGCGTGCCGGACCTTCGCGGCAGCCAGGGGAGCTTCACGTACTTCACGACCGACAGAGAGAAGGCCGGGTCGTACACGGGCGGTACGCTCATTCTTGTGGAAGACAGGGACGGGATCATCGAGGGCGAGCTACCGGGCCCGCCGGACCCGTTCTCCGAGGAGCACGAGGAGCTCACCGTCCCGTTCACGGCGGACATAGACAGGTTCAGCGGATTCGTCACGATCGACTTCGACGGCACGGAGGTGACTCTCGGTCCGCGCGAGTACTCCGACTGGATCCAGCTCGAGTTCAAGGCAGGACTCGGCGTCAAGGTGAAGGGGATCGTGCGGCTCTACGTGAACTCGATAGACCCGGAGTTCGAGCTCTACGTGACGCCGATCAACATCGACCCCGGAAGCCCCGCGATGCCCGTGTCCGAGCCTTCGATGTTCGCGCAGTACCTGGCGAAGCTCCAGGGACCGTACGCGACCCTGGGCCTCGCCGAGGACACATGGGCGCTGAACGAGCGGATGATCGACGAGGAGGCGTTCCTCGAGCAGACGTGGCTGATCCACGAGGAGCGCGAGAAGATGTTCTTTAACTCGCTCCGCAAGAATCGGAGCGGTCTGACGGCCGTGGTCTTCGACGCGACCGACCGGATCCAGCACATGTTCATGCGGTACCTCGATCCCACGAACCCCTCGAACCGCGACAAGGACACCGAGAAGCATGCGCGGGCTATCGAGGAGCTGTACGTTCGGATGGACGATCTCCTGGCGCGCGTCAGGGCGGAGCTGGACGACCGGACGCTGCTCTTCGTCATCTCGGACCACGGGTTCAAGCAGTTCAAGTACGGCGTGAACCTCAACACGTGGGCGCTCGAGAACGGCTACATGTTCCCGGAGGAAGGCAGCGGCGACCCGGCCGGAGAGGCCTGCAGCTTCGGAGGCTACTGCGCGCCCGGCGAGGGCGAGAGCGTGATAGGCGAGTACCTGCAGGGCGTCGACTGGTCGAGGACGAAGATGTACCAGCTAGGCCTCACGGGGATCTATCTGAACAGGAAGGGACGCGAGGCGGGGGGCATACTCAAGACCGACGAGTACAAGGCGCTCAAGCGCGAGCTCAAGGAGAAGATCGAGAGCATAAGGCACCCGGAGACCGGCGAGGTCGCGATCACGGCGGTCTACGACACCGACGAGGTCATGAACGGCCCGTATACCGGCGACGCCCCGGATCTCATCATCGGCTACAACGTCGGCTACAGGGCCTCCTGGGACGCGGCCGTCGGCAAGTCGGGCGCGACGGTGGTCGAGGACAACGTGAAGAGCTGGAGCGGCGACCACTGCATAGACTACAGCCTCGTCCCCGGCGTCGTGTTCTGCAACAGGAAGATAGAGAGCGACAGACCCGGGCTCATCGACATCGGCCCGTCGATACTGAAGCTCTTCGGCGTGAAGATACCCGAGTACATGCAGGGGAAGTCGATCTTCGCGCGCGAAGCGGGCCGGACCGGAACCGCCGGCGGGCGAGATGCTGCCGCCGAATCCGACACGCCGGACGAGAGCGGCGCGGCCGGCGGGCGAGATGCTGCGGCCGAATCGGACACGGCGGACGAGCGCGGCGCGGCCAGCGGGCGAGATGCTGCGGCCGACGAGCGCGGCGACGATGATCGTCCGGCCAAGAGTAGCCGGAGAACAGGTGGGGGGAGATGACTGAAG
>WJLY01000227.1 GCA_014728245.1 Candidatus Effluviviaceae Genus IV sp. | reverse complement strand
CCGGGCCACCCTGAGCCCTATCTCCCCCGGGGACATGGCCATGAGGCGCCTCAGGCGCCACGAAGCTGAACCCGCGCCGCTCATTCGCTCCCTCCACGCCGCACCAGTCCACGGGCCAGATTCTCGAGCAGATCGACCGACGATTCCCAGTCGTATTTCTCCTCGACGTACCGCCGGCATCGGATCCTGAGCCCCGAGGCCTCGGAGGGGTCGGAGAGCCACTCCAGCATCATCCTGAGGCCCCGCATGATGGCCATGGGCTCGGAGCCGTCGAGAACGAGCTGCGGCGCCAGTGGCGTCAGGATCTCCGGCGTGGCTCCGACAGGCGTTCCGAGAGCGGGCGTCCCGCACGCGAGCGCCTCCAGAGTCACCATGCCGAAGCCCTCGAAGGCCATCGTGGGCAGCACGAACAGATCGGCGGTCTGATAGTACCGTACCAGCTCGTCGTCCGGAACGAAGCCCACGAAGCTCACGCTGTCGGCGATCCCAAGCTCCTCCACCTGGTCGCGCAGAGAAGACTCGAGGCGGCCCTTGCCCGCCACCACGAGAAGAGCCGACGGATCGGAGGCGGCGATTCCCGCGAACGCCGCGATCAGATTCGGAAGCCCCATTCTGGGCACGAGCCTCCTTGCCGTGAAGACGATGCTCCGGTCCTCGGGCAGGCCCAGCCTCCTCCTGTGCGAGAGCCTGTCGGCCGCCGGGCGAAACCGCTCGAGATCGACGCCGCCCGGTATCTTGACGACCTTGTCGAGAGCGAACGGGTAGTAGCTCGCGAGCTGTTCCCGGGAGAACTCCGACAGCACGACCACACGGTCGGCGCGCCTCAGGCACGCCGCTTCGCTGCGACGGGCCAGGCCGCCGAAGAGCATCGATTCCAGCGGCCTGACCACCGCGCGCTCCGCGCCTTCCACCTTCAGCTCCTGCCAGAACGAGGCGTGGAAGGTGACTATCTCCGGAGCCGTCGGAGGACCCGCCACTCTCTGGTAGGCGCGATAGGGGAAGAAGTGATGCGGCATCACGACGTCGTACGAGTTCGTGGAGATGAGGCCGTCGATCACCGGACCCGCCTTCCGCAGGGCCGAGAGCGTCCGCCCTCCGAAGCGCGCCGAATCCGCGGCGCTTCCGTACCTGTGAATCCGCACCCCCTCGAACTCTTCCACGTCGGGCGAACCGGGAAGGGACCTCTGACCCACCAGATCCACGACATGGCCGCGGGCCGACAGTCGCTTCATCATCTCGTGAGCCACCCGCTCCACGCCGCCGCCCCTGTCGGGCATGATGTTCTGGGCTACGCACAGCACCCGCAGATTTCCGTTCGGCGCCATCACATCTCCGCCCCGAGGACTCGTCCATACAGCGAGATCACGTCTTCCACCAGTCGTTCCCTGCTGAAGTCCCTCTCGGCGAGCTCTCGCCCCGCGCGACCCATGCGCCGCGAGAGGCCGACGTCGGTGAGGATCCTGACGGCCGCCTCGGCGAGGGCGCGCTCGTCGCGCGGCGGGACAAGAAGCCCCGTCTCTCCGCTCCTCACCACCTCCGGCAGTCCGCCCACGTTCGTGGCGACCACCGGCGTGGAAGCGGCGCCCGCCTCCATCGAGGTGAGCCCACCGGTCTCCGACTCGGAGGGCACGAGCAGGACGTCGACCGCGCTCAGCACGGAGGGCACGTCGTCCCTCGAGCCGACCATCGTCACGACGTCCGCGAGCCCCAGGCGATCGCGAAGCTCCTCGAGCTCCCCCGCTAGAGCGCCGGTGCCGACCACGACCAGCCGGAAGTCCGGAAGCCTCTCCCGAATGAGAGGCACCGCCCGGAAGGCGGTCTCCACTCCCTTTCCTCTGTCGAGCCTGCTCACCACGGCGCCCACCGGCCCCTCCTCGGGCGCTCCCAGGGACCGTCTCACCGCCGCTGTGTCGACGGCCTCGCCGTAGAGCGAGAGCTCGACGGCGCCCCTGACGGTCACCACCTTATCCGGATCGGGGCCGTAAGCCTCCACGTACTGCCTTCGGCTTGCGTCGGAGGGCACCGTTATGAGATCGGCAGCGGCGTTGGCTCTCGCTACCAGGCGCCTCACGACCGACGCGCCCAGCGGATACCGCGACCGAGCCGGGAGCACCACGTGCTCGCTCAGAACGAGGGCCCGTGCGCCCGCTCTCCGCGCCCCTGCTATCGCAGGGAGGCAGGCGCGGGGATGCGTCTTGTTCACGTGCACCAGAGGGAATCCCCGGAGCGCCCGGGCGGCTTCGCTCGCCGCCGCCCGGTCGACCTCCCGCATCCCTCGCACTCTCGTTACGTCGACACCTTCCTTCGACAGAAGAGAGGCCCACGTGTCGGTGACCCTCTTGTCGGTCAGGAAGAGCGAGACCTCCCAGCCCGCGTCCCGCAGCCCCATGATCAGGTGCGTGAGCCAGAGCTCGGCGCCGCCGGGCCACGCGTCCGCGTCCATGTAGAAGGCCACGGTCCTCACAGGCTTCCCCGTCCCCCTCATGACTCGATCCAGAGCGGTCCGGGCGCCTGCGTGATCTCGTGCTCCATCCCGGGCAACAACCGCTCCTGGATCATCCGGTTCTGGGCGACGATGATCGCAAGGAGCGCGAAGAAGGCGTGTCCGACGTTGCGGTCGAAGAAGATGTGATCGAACTGCATCAGGGTCAGGATCGCGAAGAGCCCGACGAAGCTCGACTGAGCGAGGAAGCCGTAGCCGGGGATCTTGCTGACTCTCAAACTTCTGACGGCGTAGAAGAAGATCCAGCCGATGAAGACCGTGAACGCCAGGGCGCCGGGAATCCCCGCCTCGGTCGCCATCGTCAGAAAAACGTTATGCGCGTGGGCGACCCTGCTTGTGAAGGTAACGCTCGCGTGTTCGGAGAACGCGAAAAGCCCTACGCCCCGGAAGGGCCGCTCGCGGAGGAGGTCCATCGCCGCCGCGTAGATCTCTGGACGCGCCGAGAAGTTGCTTCGACCGAGCTGCTCGAACCGCATCTGGATGACCTCGACGACCCCCATCCCGATCAGTGAGACGGTCATTACCTGCGCCACGATGACGAAAGCGACGACGAAGATAAGAGTCCTCCTGAGAGCGCTTGGGTCGCGGAGCCCGAGCACTCCAAGACCGATCGTGATGCCGCCCCAGGCGGCTCGCGAATACGTGTAAAGGAGCGCGACAAAGCCGAAGACGATGGCCATGTTCCCGATCATCCGATGCGAAAGCTTCCTGAGGTGGGCCGTCGCGTAGTACCAGAACGGCATCGCCATGATCAAGAACGCCGCGAACAGGTTCGGATGGCCGAGCCCGAACCAGCCGCCCTCGCCGACGCCGCCGGTCCTCCCTCCCGCCACTCCCCCGACGCGCTCCGCCTCCGACATCACCTGAGCGGACTGGGACGCTCCCGTCACCCTCGACCAGAGGCCGAAGGTGGCGACCAGGATCGCCGAGCCCGCGAAGAAGAGAGCGAATCTCCTGAGGTCAGAAGGCGTCCTGAGAAGCGTCACCACGAGATAGAACCACGCGAAGTAGAGGATGTACTCCTTCATGTACAGCAGGGTCCTCGCCTGCACCGTAGCCCTGAGGTTGTAGTTGAGATTGATGAGCGACGTGAGGATGAGAAGCAGAAGGAAGACCGCCGCCGCGACGTCGAGCGGCGTTCTTCTGAAGAGAGGTCCCTTGGCGGCAAGCTCGCGGTCGGCGAAGTGCCTCACGATGAAGACGAGCCAGACCCCGATCATCGCCATGTTGAACGCGCTCACGTGAAATATCTTGAGCTCGCCTATCGTGAAACCGGGACGCGCAAAGGGTATCATGAGAACGAGGCCCAGGAGAGCCCATTCCACCTTCATCAGCGTGATTACGAGAATCGCCGCCGCCATTGTGTAGACGACAAGGTGAGCGGGCGAGGGGAGCCGAACCCTCGTGAGCAGGATGTAGGCGGCGAAAGCGTAGAACAGGAGCGCGAGCGCCCAGACAGGCCAGGACCTACCCAGGACTACTTCGGTCCGCTCGAAGGCGTTCTGTACGCTGCGGGCGATCTCGCCCATCTGGACTCTCTCCGTCTGGAGCGCCCTCCGGCCGGCCGTAGGTCGGTATCACAGCCGCATGGCGTGTGTGCACTCTCGCGCTCCATCCGCCGGAAGGACCCCGGCCCTAGATCCGGTCGTACACGAACTTCGGGATGTAGAACCGACGCCTGTTGAGAACGGTGCCCAGCACGTTGGCCCTCGCCTCCTCCAGGAGGTCGAGGGCGTGAGCGTGAAGCTGTCTTCGCGTGTGCCCGGCTCTGACTATCGTTACCACGCCATCGGCCACCGAGCCGTACTGGACCGCCTCCCTGAAACTGAGGATGGGTGGCGCGTCCAGAATAACGAAGCGGAAGTCCTTCTTGAGCCGCGCGATAAGAAGCCCGACTTGCTCATCGCCCGCGACGCGCGGGGGCGCTATGACGGGACGCCCTGCCGGGATGACCGAAAGACGCGGGATCTCCGTCTCGCAGACACACTCCGAAAGGTCCGCGCCCCCCAGTATGTGATCCGTCAGCCCGGGGTCCCGCCTCACTCTGAAGGCCTCGTGCAGAGTGGGGCGGCGGAGATTCGCGTCGATCAGGACCGACGGGCTCTCTCCGCGCTCGGCCACGGTGGTCGCGAACTCCCTGGCCACCGTGCTCGTTCCCTCCCCGCTGACCGCGCACGCGAAGACGATCGCGCGACTGTCCAGATCCGGAAGAGAGAGCGCGATCTCGGAAGCGAGGGCCAGGTACTGCTCCGCGTCCCAGTGGCTCATCCGCCTCTTGATGAGCGGCGACAAGACGCGCCCGACGCCCGGGGAGGTCTCTTCCTTCAGGCCCCGTTCCCGTCTCGACCTGTCCATCGCCTTCGATATCTCGCTCATCCTGTCACCGCCGATCCTGTCGCCCGCGAGGAGCGGAGCCGGTTCCTACCGCCTGACGACCCACGCGTCTTCATGCCCCATCGAATGCAGGCGCTCCAGCGCACGCTCGGCTTCCTCCAGCGACCCGTATCCGGGAGTCAGCACTATGCGGTGCCACACCCCGCGGTCTCCTAGGTCGACCGTCCAGATGATCGCCTCGGTCCCGACTCCGCGGAACTCCTGTGCCCTTCGGGAAGCCGCCGCGGCGTCGCGGCTCGAGGCGGCCACGACGAGATAGGGCGAATCGATGCCGGCGATCCCGGTCTCCGACCTTTCAGGCCCGCTGTCGTTCTCCCGCGATATCCAGGCCTCAGCCCCGCCCGCGTCCAGTGCGTCCCGGGCCGGCTCGGGGACCGCGTCGTCGGGCGACGGGGACGTCGACGAGCGCATCTCGTCCTGCGCCCTCGGAGAGCCCGTTCCGGGAGCATCTCCGGAACCCTCCCCGGCCCGCTCCCCGACCGCCGCGCCCGCCATGGCCTCCGTGCCCGCAGCTTCGTCCACCGGAGCCTCATGAGATCCCGGGTCCTCCACGTCCACGTCGCTCTCGCCTTCCGGGACGCCTTCCGTGGCGCCATCGCCCACGGCGCTGGTCCTGCCTTCGGATACGCCGACGACGCCCGACACGACGCTCATCTCGTCCTTGCCTCCGCGCTCGCGCGCCGAGGAGCGGGCTTCCGAGTCGCTATCTTCGGCGACCGGCGCCGCGACCGCATCGGCGTCATCGCCGGCGGGCGGCCCCGACCCCTCCTCGAACAGAAAGACCGCCCCAACCGCGAGCGCTACTACGGTGACGGCCGAGACGAGCGGAACTGCCCACCTCGCCCTGCTTCTGCGCCGAGGCGACGGCTCGTCCTCCACGGGCTCATCGGATCGGGCGCCCCCCCGCTGGGCGCTCACCACGACAGGCGTGCCCTCGAGCGCCTCCTTCGCGGCCTGTACAAGATCGGCCTTGATCGTCCGTCTGTTCTCCGCGTAGCCGGCGAGGAGTGCCCTGTCGCAGACCATATTCACGATCCGGGGAACTCCCTGCGAGTATTCGAAGATCGCCTCCACTGCCCGGGGATGAAATATCTCCGCTTCTCCCCCCGCCACCGCCATCCGGTGCGCGATGTAGTCGGCCGTCTCCTGTCTGGAGAGCGGCGTCAGGTGATACTTGATGCCTATCCGCTGTCTCAGCTGCCTTAGCTCCGACCTCTCCAGCTTGTCGCGGAGCTCGGGCTGGCCGGCGAGTATGATCTGCAGCCCCAGCCTGCCGTTGACCTTGAGATTGGAGAGCAGTCGGATCTCCTCCAGGGCTGGCAGGTCGAGGTTCTGCGCCTCGTCGACGACCACGACGGCGTTCCTGCCCTCCTTCGACCAGGACGAGAGGCGCTCCCGAAGCAGATCGAGCAGGTCGGCCTTAGAGTCTGCGTCCGTCTCCATTCCGAAGCCACGGGCGATCAGGCGGAGGAGGTCGACCTCGTTGACCGTCGTGTGCGAGAGCTTGGCCACGGCCGTCGAGGCGTCGAGCTCCGATATGAGCACGTCGAGCATGGTCGTCTTGCCGGTCCCGACCTCGCCGGTGAGCTGAATGAAACCCTTGCGCTCCTCCACCCCGTACTTGAGGTGCGCGAGCGCCTCCTTGTGGTGAGCGCTCAGATAGACGTACCTCGGATCGGGCGTCAGCTCGAAGGGTCTGTCGACGAGATCGTAGAAGTCGATATACAACTCTTTCACCGTCCTCAGCTTCGCTCGGGGATCGATGCCAGAACCTTCACACCGAGGAACCTATGCACGTCCTCTCTGCGCTCGAGCGTGTGGTCTCCCTTCTCCAGCCCGTAGACAAGCAGGACGCCGAAGACCACGGTGAAGATCCCGACGACCACCTTCATGTTGACGGGCTGCGGTGTGGGAGTCGCGGGCACCTGCGCCCGCGAGATCACAGACACGGACTGAATAGTCGGATCGACCGCCGCTGTTATCCGATACTCCTCGGCCCTGTCGAGCACGACCTTGTAGACGTCGTTCCGGGCCTTGAGGTCCGCCTCCAGGATCTTGCGCCGGGCGTTCACCGCACCCAGCTCCGCGTTCTGCGACACGAGTATCGACATCTGCTCCTCGACCGCGTCGAGCTCCGTCCTGAGCTCGAAGAGACGCATCTTCTGCCTCATCAGGCCGCGCTCGACCTCGGTCCGCAGCATTCGTTCGAGCGTCCCGATCTCTCGCTGCACCTTCTTGACTTCCGGGTGGTCGGCCGTGTACTTCGCCGCCGCGTCGGCGTACCTCGCCTTCGCGGTGATGAGCTGGTTGTATGTCGCCCGAATCGTGTCCATCCCGTACAGGTTGTTGCTGGGCACGTGCGAGTAGTCCGTATTGCCCTCGAGCCAGTTCTCAACCGCGCCGATCTCTTTCTCAAAGGTCTTGATCTCGGATGTGAGCGTGATCCGCTCGTTCATCAGTCGACCCTTGAGAGCGATGTTCGCCTGCGCTGACTGCCCCTGGATGAGATCTCCACGCTCAGCCCCGAGCTTCGCTATCTCCGTCGCCACCGAGTCGCGCGCGGCTCTGGTCACGCGTTCCTGCTCCTTCAGGTAGCGCATCGCCTCGGCGTTGAGCGCTACCCTCGCCCGTATGTCGAGGTAGGCGTCGAGGGCGGTGTTAACGATGAGAGCCGCCCACTCCGGATCGGTGTGACGGAAGCTGATGTCTATGATGTCTGACTCGGGGAGCGCCTTCGCCTTGATCTTGCCGGCCAGATTCTCGATCACGCGCGCCCTGTTCTCGCCCTCCGCCATGCCAAGCCTGTCGACCACCTCGGCGGATACCGCGTTGCTCGTGATGATCTGTATCTCCGAGTTTATGACCTCGCCCCGCTTCAGGACCGCGCCGCTCACGGCGGGCATGGCATAGGCCGGGCGCACTCGGCTCAACATGATCCTCGCATCGGCCTCGTAGCCGGGCTTCTGGCCGGCCGAGCCATAGGCTATGATCAGAATGCCGAGCGCCAGAAGCCCTATGAGCATGAACTTCCGCTTGAAAGCTACGTAGACGACGTCGCGCAGAAGCGTGGGCTCGGTCTCCCTCTTGGTCTTTTTCTCTTCAGCCACGAAGGGCCCGTCCTCTCGTTACTGGAACCGCCACCACTGGGCGCCCTCGAGATTGATCATGTCGTAGCCGCGCAGGTAGAAGAGCTGGGCCGGCGCGATGTTCGTGAAGAAGAGCTCGACGAACTCCCCAACCTGCCCGATGACCGATTTGGGAACGTAGACCACGTCGTTCCCGCGAAGCCCGATGTCCTCCGACAGGTCGCGCCCTGACCAGACCTTCGTGACGTCGACCTTGAACGCGACCGGCTCCTCGACGCCGTAGGTCCTGACGACCATGACGCTCGACGCCTTGCCGGTCGGCTTGACGCCCCCCGCCTCCGCCAGCGCCATCGATACGCTCAGGGCGCCCCTGGCGTCGACGCGTTTCGGGGCGTTCACCTCTCCGATGACGAACACCGGCTGAGAGGCGATCTCCACAAGAACCACCGATGTCCGAGGATCGACGAGGTAGCGCGCCATCTCATCAGTGACCACCGCGGACAGCTCCCCGACCGTCTTTCCCTCAGCCTCGAGCTCTCCCGCCATGGGAACGCTCACCGTCCCGGCCGGCGAGACGGGTGTCCGGACGTCGCTCCCCGGATCGGCGTGGAACCGCACCTCGATCAGATCGCCCTGCCTCAGCCTGTAGCCCGGCTGGCGCGCAGGCGGCAGCGACTCCTCGAGAGGGGAAGCGTCCGCCGGGTGCTCCTCGCCGGTGCCGGCACATCCGCAGGCCAGAACAAGGACTCCAGCTCCCAGCAGCAGGAGCCGCGCGGCTGTCTTCTCGGTCATCGAGCTTACCCCCGTTGCACCTCTCCGCCTACCGCCGTACGGGAGGCGGACCACCGTTCAGCAAAGCATAACCTGTGCCACAAGGCCACCGAACCCCGGACCTGCGCACTATGAATGAACGCCGCTTCACGACCCGGCGCGGCGACAAGACAGTGCAGCACCGGCCCAACGCCCCCGGAAGGCCCCGGCCACCGACCATCCCCGCCGACTGAGCCCGATAGCCTTGCAGATTGCCCGGTCACGCCGGCGCCGTCCTCCGCGGCCCCGCCGCCGGACGCACTGAGGCCGTACAAGCGGACTGAGACACCCGTGAAGTCGATTCGCTCGAGGAGCCTGTGGTTCTCATCCAGATACCTGGCTATGCGACCGCCGCGGTCGACTTCCCACGGCCGGGCTCTCACGTACCACAGCCGCTCGGCGCCTTCCACATTCCTCTCTATCCTCTCCTCAACGGCCTTCAGGCTCCCCGCCTGTCCGGCGTGGAAGACGAAGCGCGGAGCGGAACCGCCATAATAGTGGTTGAAGACATCACGCACAACCGGAACCAGCACCACGTCGCCGGCGCGATCGTTCTCTTCCACGTAGGCGGAAGCGGCCCGGATGTCGGACTTCCGGTAACGAGGCTCGTGATAGTGGCCGTGCAGCGACAAGAGACAAAATAGGACGAACGCTCCCGAAAGCAAGATCGCGGCGGGCCGCCGAAGCGGCACCACGCCCGCTGCGAGCGTCACCATTAGCACCGGGAAGGCCACCGACACGTAGCGTGGATTGAAGGGTTTGACGTTGAAAAGCGCGAGGATCGAAGCTCCGACCAGCGGGACGAGCGCCACGAGCAGCGCGAATCCCAGCCGCCCGCGAAGCTCCGCCAGCCGCTTGAGGCCCAGAAGCCCCACGGCCGCCAGGATGATCCCGGCCGGAAGGACGATCCCGATCTCGTCCATGACCTCCTCCATCGGCTCCTCCTGGTGCAGCTCGACGAGACCGGGCCCGAGCGAGTACCCGTAGGCCATGGAGAACACCGCATAGGGCGCCGCCAGCGGGGAGTACGTCAAGTCGCCGCGACGCAGTTCCGCCGCCTCCGCCTCCGGCGCGAACGTGGCCTTCTCCTGGACCCTTGCCTGCTCAGCCCACATCGTCACTCCCCATGCGAGCGGAGCGGCCAGAAGAGCGACCAGAGCGAACGCGAGCAGCGCCCGCTGCATGAACACGCGGTCTCTCAGTGACCTGGGCGCGGCGAAGAGCGCGTGCGACGCGATCAGGAAGAGCGCGGAGAGATTCGAGTAGATCGAGAGCGCGGCCGGCAGGACGTACGGTCCCCAGCGGCCCTTTCTGCTCGCGACGGCGTTCCACGCCGCGATCGTGGAGAGAGCTGCCAGGAACATGAGGAGAGAGTAGTTCCTGAGCTCCTGGGAGTACCACACCGCGAACGGCGACACGCAGACGAAGAGCGCCGCGACGAGACCTGTGGATCGGTCCACCAGTGTCTTGCCGAGCAGGAACGTCGCAGGTATGAGCGCCGTTCCCAGGAGCGCGGACACGCTCCGAAGGGCGAACGTGGAAGCCGAGAGCGTCGAGACGAGATGCACCAACAGCGCGTAGAGCGGTCCCTGTATGTTGCCGAAGAACGCGCGGAAGCTAAGTCGGCCGCCAACGGCCGCGGCGCCCATGGTGTAGACCTCGTCTATCCACAAGCTCTGGGCATCGAGCCTGTAGAAGCGCAGAGAGGCCCCGAGCGCCACCAGGCCCACGAGCAGCCAGACCGTGCGCGCCCTCCGGCTATCCCCCGAGAGAGCGCTCACACCCGATGTCGCTACAGTAGCCGGAAACTCCCGACTCACCATCGTCCCCTGGATGATTGACAGCACGGTGAGCCGACGGGACCCCCAAAGTGCATCGCCGAGGGTAGTCGACGCCCGACCGACTGTCAATCGTTACGGTTGCCCCGCACATGGCAATCCGGCAGCGTCGGTGTGTGAGTGAGGAACCTCAGTTCCGAGTAACGCTACCGGATCGGAAATCTTCACCTGCGTCCAGCGCGGAGATCATCGTATGATCAGTCGGTCGCTAGTAGGCTCCCTTCCTGGAAAGCACAGCCGGCAGGGTCCTCAGGAGGATCTTGGCGTCCAGTCCGAACGACTGACGCCGGATGTACTCTATGTCAAGCCTCATCCACTCGGTGAAACCTATGTGGTTTCTCCCGCTTATCTGCCAGAGACACGTGATGCCCGGCAGGACCGTGAGCTTCTCTCGCTGCCATCCCTCGTACTTCTCGACCTCGCACGGCAGCGGAGGTCTCGGGCCGACGAGACTCATCTCTCCCCTGAGCACGTTGATGAGCTGGGGCAGCTCGTCGAGGCTGGTTCTTCGCAACAGCTTCCCAACGGCGGTGACCCTCGGGTCCTCGCTTATCTTGAAGACCGGCCCCTCCAGCTCGTTCAGGTGCATCAGGTTCTTCTTGAGATCCTCGGCGTCCTCGACCATCGACCTGAACTTGTAGAAGACGAACTCGCGGCCGTCCTTCCCGACCCGCGACTGCCGGAAGAAGACCGGTCCCCTGGAGTCCAGTTTGATGGCAACGGCTATCACAAGGAAGACCGGCGAGAGGAGCGCCAGCCCGAAGAGAGAGGCGAGAAGATCGACACCGCGCTTTACGTACGAACGATAGAAGTCGCCGCGCAGAAGTCCGATGCGCTCCAGGTCGCGCCTCGTGTACTCCTCGATGGTCCCGTATCCGAATCTCTCGTCAACGAAGTACACAGTCAGAGCTCCTCGTGGTCCCGTCTCAAGAAGAAGCCGGGCGACGGCCTTGCCGTACGCGCCCGGCTTGCAGTGGACTTGACGGGGGCTGCCAAGGGCACGTTCCAGGTCCGCCGGTTCCCCGGCCGCGGTGCTTCTGGTCGCGGCCGCGGAAGCTTCTCGCGTTGTTACTTCCCAGAAGAAACCCTTAGCAGTGGAGCTATGCGAGTCCTTTCGTTGACAACCGGTGTTGTTCGGTCGCTCTGCATCTAATGATAGTGTATCACAAGCTTTGTCCAGTGTCAACCACTAATCGCCGCCCTGCGCCCGCCGCTGCGCCCTCTTCCGCCCCGCCTGCGAAGCCACTAGCCGGCCATGCTCCTTCGCACGGCGACCCAGAACAGGGGGAACAGAAGCTCGTGTCTTCCCCTGAGAGCTATGCCTCTCCCCTCCTGAGCGGTAGGCCTCCTCACGACGTTCGTCATCGCCCTGTAGGGCTCGTTCATGTCCATCGAGACCGCTGTCAGCGGCCCCCGGGCGCCTCCGAGGTTGCGCGCTATCGAGAGTGCCTTCAGGAAGACCTCCGGGAGCACCACCGCGGAACCGATGTTGAGCACCACGCCGCCTGCAAGCTCCGAGACCACGGACGCCAGGATCCTGAAGTCGCGGAGGCTGGTGGCACCGATGGCCGCTCCGTCGGCCGACGCGTGCTGGTGCACTATGTCGGTCCCGAGCGCGACGTGGACGGTTACGGGGATATCCAAAAGGCGTCCCGAGCCGAGGATGCTCGAGGCGAGATGGGGAGCCTCGCTCTCGACCAGAGCCCTGCCGAGCGACTCGCCGAGTCCCTCTTCCTCGCCGGCGCCGGCGCTCGTCGCCTCGTTCATCGCGTCGGCGGTGTCCGAGCACATTCCGAAAGATCCGTCGGGCAGTCGCCTCGCTACGTCCTCCGACGTCCTGCCCCACATGGCGATCTCGAAGTCGTGTATCGCCCCGGCCCCGTTCAGGGCCACCGCGGTCACGACTTCCCTCTGCATCAGGTCGATGAGCAGTCTGGACAAGCCGCACTTTATGAAATGGGCGCCGACCATGGCGATCACCGGGCTTTTCTCCCGCGCCGCGCCGACGACGGAGGAAACGGCGGCCGCGAAGTCCGCTCCGGAATAGAGGCGCGGAACGACACCGAGAAGACGGTCCATGTCCTCGCCCGGATCGAACGGATCGACGAAGTCCTCTACGTTCACGAGTCCGCCTCTCTCCTCAATGCCCACCCTGGCGAGGGCGGCGAGATCGGCCTCTTCGAAGCGTGAAGGCATCTGACTCCTCCTGAACTCTTGTGCGTCACCCGGATCCGGCGAGCTCGAACTCCGACAGGACGGCCGATATCGAGCCGATCATCACCTTACTCCGCATCTGAACCGGCATGTGCAGATCGTCGTCGGTCAGCCAGACAGTCAGGCTGCCCTTGTGCCTGAAGAGACCGGCGACGCGCATCACGGGCTCCACGACTATGCAGTCGAACGTGCCGGCGGGAACCGACACGCGCTCCCTCCGGAGAACGTTGATCCTGAGCGGGTAGTTCTTCTCGTCCGCGTGGTTCTCTATGTAGACCGGCCTCCCGACGTCGAGATCCATCAACCTGACGTAGTAGAGCGACGTCAGAATGTCGTGCGCGTCGAGCGACAGGGATACCAGCCTGTCGTCATCCCGCTCTTCGTAGATCGCGACGTGGCGTTCCTGGTCGAAGACCACGACCTCGTGATCGCGAAACGAACCTTCCCTTAGGTGCTTCTCGAACCTGAGCGAGCGAAGGTCCCTGGCGTCGAAGTGCGACTCCACGACGTCGCGGACCGGAAAGAACGTGGAGATGAACGCGTTCGACTCCGCGACCGAGAGGATCCTGTAGCATTCGCGGCCACCCAGCTCGACCATCTCCGGGATACCGATCACCGCCGTGCCGGCGCCGATGAATCCGTACTTGATGTCGAAGACGAGACGCTCGCCGACTCCGAAAGGCGGCACCGTGACCACGCCTCCCGGCCCGAGCGCCTGGAATCGCGCGCCGCTGGCGGGAAGCCAAGCGAGCGACAGGCACAGCCCGAGGACGACACACCACCTGACGACGCCGAACGTCAGGAAACGGCCGCGCTCTCGCGTCAAGAGGTCACCTCCCACCCTTCTCAAGCGACAGTATCCAGGCGACAGCCTCCCGGAGATCCCGTGCCTTCCTCGCGATCGCCACGCCTCTCTCCCTGGCCCTCGCCTCGGCGCGGGCCCCCTTCCCGGTCATTACGAGCACTCCGGGCATGCCCGCGTTCCGGGCCAGCTCGATGTCGGTTATCTGATCTCCGACGACGAACGAGGAAGCAATGTCCATACCGAGATCGCGCCTGGCGGCCTCGATCATACCGGTGTCGGGCTTGCGGCACGACGTGTCCTCTATGAAACCGGGTACCGAGCCCCCTTCGTAGTTCGGGCAGTAGTAGGCAGCATCCAGGAGCGCGCCCTCCGCCGAGAGCAGTTCCTCCAGCGCGGCGTGTATCCCCGCAAGGTCTTCCTCGCTCATGAGTCCGCGCGCGACGCCTGACTGGTTACTGACAAGGACGGCGAGATACCCCGCCGAATTCAGGTTCCGGATCGCCTTCGCCGCCCCGTCGATCAGCTCGAGGTCCGACGGTCGGGTGATGTGACCCCTCTCCACCGTGATCGTGCCGTCTCTGTCCAGAAACACCGCTCTTCCGCCACGCTCCATCAGTCGTCCTCCGAGTCCTCTCCGGCGGCGCCGGGCGCGGATGCGCCGAGAGCCATGAGCGCGAAGAAGAGAATGCCGGGCTCCGCGTCGGTCGACACGGAGAAGAGCCCGCAGACAAGAAGCGACACTACCCCTGCCAGGCTTCCCGCGGAGATCGCCCGGTCGAGTCTCCAGCGCGAGCGCCGCACGGCGCGTACGATGTCACGCAACCCGAATACCACAAACCCCACGAGCGCGAAAGCCCCGAGTACCCCGGTCTCCACGAGCTCGTGCAGAAGGACGTTGTGCGCGTTCTGTTCCCACTCCACCCCGACTTCGTCCGTGAATCGGATGTTCAAGGACGCGAAAGAGCCCGCCCCGTGTCCGAGCAGGGGTCGCTCGGAAATGAAGTCGGCCGACGCTCTCCAGGTCTTGAGCCTGTTCTCCGCCGACCGCGAGTGCAGGACGCCCTCCTTGACCAGCCGCGACCCCGGATTGGAGAGACCGAAGACAGCGGCGCAGGCCACTATGAGCGCGGTCGCCAGAGCCGGGACGCGGCGCCTCCTGAAGCCGAGGCCGAGCGCGGTGATAGCGCCGGCCGCCGCGCCTAGAACCGGCCCTCTCGACTTCGTCATGAAGAGAACGAGAACCGAAAGCCCAAGGGAGAGACCGAGCAGCGGTCCCACGAGCGAAGCGCCCGCTTCGATCAAGAGCACTGAGACAGTGAGGGCAATGGATGCGGCAAGGTATTCGCCGGCCGGTATCGCGTTCTCTATTGACGGGAGAACCAGCCTTACGTACTCGCCGAGCATGTGGTCCGCATACCCCAGCACGGCGGCGATCGCCGCTCCCGCAATTGCGACATACGTGAAGACGACCCTCCTGGACGGCCTCCTGGCGCAAACGTCCGCCAGTACGGGAAACACGGCCACGGTTATGAGCACCGTGAGGAGCTCGTCCCAGCTCGTGAGCCCCGCCGGCGCCACCGCTATCGAGAGCGCCGTCGCCGCCACGTAGAGCCCCAGGAAGAAGAGCGTCCCCCCGCCGCGGAGGTCGATACGTCCTCCGATCGCGACCCTGCAGATGAGCGCCAGGACGGAGAGAGCCAGACCGATACTCTTGGCCGCCTCGCTGAACCCAAGCCCCAGGAGCAGCACCACGAGCCCAAGCACGCAGGCTCCGTCGAGGGCACGTGTCACTCGGCGCCGCCTTTTCCCTCGAAGCGCCATCAAACGCGCCCCCCTTCGCGCGACGCCGGCTCGACGTCTTCAGTCAATTCCGATATGAACCGTAGCGACTCGGCCGCCCTCTCCTCCCAGGTGTTCGCGAAACCGTACTCGACCCTCTTTCTCACCCACGCCGGGTCGCGCGCCTCTTCCAGACCGGCTTCGATCTCCCGCGCGAAGCCCATGGCGTCCGCGGCCGTCCTTACGAGCTCCCCATGCTCAACGGCCGATGGGAAAGGTGTCGCTACGACCGGCTTCCCGCAGAGCAGATACTCGTACAGGATGATCGGGTCGCAGTTGTCGTACGTCTCCCCGGGACGTACGGGCATGAACGTGACATCCGCCTGCGCGACGTATCTCGGGAAGTCCTCGTAGCTCTTCCTGCCGATCGAGATAACGTTCGGCGGGAACGCCATGGTTCTCAATTCACGGCCTCTGGGACCGACGAGCGCAAAGGTCCACTGCGGCCTCGCCCGCGACAGCTCCAACAGAAGTCCAGCGTCGAACCAGTCGTAGGCCGCCCCGCCGAAGAGCACCAGAGGACAGCCGACGCTTCGCAGCTCGCTCGGGACGGGTCCCGGTGACTCCAGCGCGCGGATAAAGGAATCGACGTCGGCCTCCTCGTTTCCCGCAAGAACCATCGCGTAGTGTCTGCGATCCGCGGCGCTCCGCAGTCGCCGGGTCTTGCCCGGCACGCGCCGGGCCTCCGCGAGATTCGCGGACAGGCCCAGCACCAGGTCCGCTCGCTCTACCAGTGAGCGGTCGGCCGCACGCGTCTCCTCTCTGTCCCTGGCGAGGCTCGTCGGCTCGTCGGTGACGTAGTAGATGAGGAACGATTCTCCCAGCTTCCCCGCGTACTCGATGTGTTCCGGCGCGAACGCCCACACGACGGGGCGAGTGAGCGCCAGTTGCTCAACGGATCGCCTGACGGTGTCGAGCCGCCTCGCGTGGAATCGACGCCGCCACTTCGTAGTACCGTGCGTAGACATGGACACGGCGGGAAGGACCCACAGGCCCTCCTTGGCCTGCCTGAGGCCAGCGAGCTTCACCCACCTGCGCCTGCGACCGAGAACCGAGAGAAGGTCGATCGGCGGCTCGCAGAAGAGAACGCGCCCGTCCTCCGAGAAAATCTGCATCAGGTGCTTCTTGCTCGTCGACAAACCCGTCCAGTGGTTCGGAGAGAGGCAGATCATGTCGGGCAAGACCATCACATTCCCTCCTTCGAACCCAGGAGCGATCGCACGGCATCGAGGACCTCATCAACCGTGATCTCCAGCATACAGGGTTCGCCTGGCCTTCGGCACCGCTTCTGGCTGCAGGGCGAGCAGGACGGACGCCGCCAGATCACCCTCGACTCCGCTCCTCTTGGGGCGTACCGATCCGGCGTGTTGGGTCCGAAGAGCCCCACGACCGGAGTGCCCAGGGAGGCCGCGATATGAAGAGGACCGCTGTCGTTGCCGACGAAGACCGCCGCTTGCGAGGCCACCCCCGCGAGCGTCCGGATGCTCGTATCGCCCGCGATACTGACGCCCGCGCCCCCGGAGGCGGCCGCAGCCGAGTGGGCGATCTCGATGTCCGCCCGCGAACCCAGCACGACTGAGGGGACCCCCATTTCCTCCCGGACCCTCGACGCGAGCGCTCCAAACCGATCGGCCGGCCAACGCCTGTAGACCCAGTTAGCCCCGGGGGAAAGCGCTACGAACGGGCGGGCGGGGTCGATACCGGCGGCGGCGATGAGAGACGCCGACTCGGCGAGCTCGTCTTGCCGAAGACGGAGAACCGGCGTTCGAACCTCCGGGATGACGCCAAGCGACTCGACCGACTTCAGCAGGTGGTCGACGATGTGACCCTCGGCCATGTATGGTATCCGGCGGTCGAGCAGAAAGCCCAGCCCTGCGTGGTTGACGCCGACGCGGAATCCCGGGCCGGCGGCCGCCATGAGCAGCGACGACCGATGGTCTCCGGTCAGGTCGACCACCAGGTCGTAGTGGGCCCGCCGGAGGCGTGTCGCGAGCCTTCCCAGCCAGAAGGGGCTGTGATAACTCGCGACCCCGTCGTAGACGATTACGTCGTCGACGTCGGGATTCTCCGCCAGTACGTCCGAAGCCCTCCGCTTGATCATGACATCGATGCGAGCGGAGGGAAACGCCGCTCTGAGCGAGGCCAGCACGGGCGTCGCCAGCAACACGTCTCCCACGAAGTAGAGCCTCAAGACGAGGATCGATTCCACGCTATCGGGAACGAACGTCCTCAACCGGACTCCTCCGCGATGGCGAAAGGGCGCGAGCGGCTCACGAGCTCACTACCCCGCGCACCGCCGCCGCAAACACCCGCTCCGTTTCAGTGATCATCCTCTCAAGCCCGAACGTTTCGCGGACCCTCCGTCCCGCCGACTCCGCCAGGCGCTCCGCGTGCGACCGGTCCGCCAGAACGCTCTCCAGCGCGCCCGCGATGGCACCCGGGTCGGCGGCAGGAACCAGGATGCCGTCCTCGCCCGACCGGATCATCTCCGGTATGCCCGCCACCGCAGTCGCCACGACTGGTGTGCCGGCCACCATCGCCTCCAGCACCGAGTGGGGCATACCCTCCCTGAGGCTGCTCACGAGCAGTACGTCGGCCGCGTCCAGAATCGCGGGAACGTCGTCTCTCGCGCCGAGGAAGACGATAGAGCCCACGGGAGCCGCCCTCGCCGCCTTCTCGCGCAGCTCCCCTTCGAGTTTACCCGCGCCCACCAGTACCAGCCGCGCCCGCGGATGCCGGCCCAGAAGCCTGCCGAACGCCTCGAACGCATACGCGTGGCCCTTGTCTCGGACGAGCCTCGCTACCATGGCAACGAGAGGCGTGTCCCGATCGATTCCCAGCTGCTCCCGGATGGCCCCTCCCCCACCGGCAGGCACGCGCGCCGGATCGATCCCGTTGGGCACAACGACAACGCGCTCAGGCGGCACGAGCCCCGCGTCAACCATCTGCCGGGCGATCTCTCCGCAGTTCGCGATGACCGCCGAGACGCACCGCCCGTAGATCCAGCGGTTGAGCGTCGATGGACGTGCGGGGAAATTGAGACCCCTTCTCTCGACCACGGTCCCGGTACGCGCGAGCCGGGCGGCGGCGCAACCGATCCTGACCGCCCGCTGCACGTTCACGCTCACAACATCCGGCCTCTCGCGGGCGAGCCACGTCGCCAGGCGCAGAACCGAGGGCGGGTCGAAGTCGCTCGACATCGGAAGCTCGAGCACCCTGTGCCCGTCGTGCGCGGCGGCCGCGGTGAGTTCCGCGTCCCGCCTGGTCACCACTGCGACATCATGTCCGCGCTCCCCGAGGCCCGAGGCTACCTCGAGGAGCCACCGCTCCCCGCCGCCGATCGACCGCATCGAGTTCACGAACGCAACCTTCAACGCCACGCCCCCGCCGAAGCCAGGGCCCGGTCGAGACCCTCAGCGAACGCCTCCCCGGAGAGCCGCGACCGTGCGAAGCGGGCCGCCTTCACACCCAGCTCAGACGCGCGCTCGGGGGACCCCAGGAGCTCGGATACGGCTTCGCCGAGCCGATCCGGGTCGCCCGGCTCGACGAGAAGCCCCGTCTCCCCGTCGGACACGAGCTCGGGGACGACTCCGACGCGCGTCGCCACGAGGGGCCTGCCCGCCGCCATGTACTCGCTCACCGCCCGCGAGTTCTCCTCGCTGCCGAGCGAGGAGGAAACGCACACGTCCGCCTCCCTGAGCAACGCCGGCACGTCGTCGATCGCTCCCGTCGCCACCACCGCGCCCTCGATCCCGAGAGCGCGCGCGAGCCCGAGAACGCCCTCGGGCTCTCCCGACCAGGCCTCGCCGACAAGCAGGAGAACGGCGTCGGGGTGGTCCGCGACCACGCGCGACATGGCGCGAACGAGCACGTGCTGTCCCTTGATCGGGGCGATTCGCGCCACGTTCACCACGAGACGCGCGTCCGCGGGAACGCCGATATCGAGCCTGGTCCCCGGCTTCCTGCTCGCCTCCGCGAACCTGCGGACGTCGACGGGCGCGTGGAGCCGGCGCACGCGATCGGACGGGACACGCAGCCCCGTCGTCACCCAGTCCCTGATCCTCTCCGACGAGACGATCACGAGGTCGGTCAGCCTCCCGTAGAGGAAGCGGTTCAGCGGCCCGGCGCGAGGCCTCCGCGCGCCGCCCCGCAGGTGCACGAGGGAAGCCCCTTCCCTGCCGGCGAGCGCGCAGGCCAGATGGGGCGCCGATCGCGACGAGTGAACGACGTCATGGGATCGGTCCCTCATGAGGCCGGACAGGAACCGGACGTCCGCCAGGAAGTCCGCCGGGCTGCGAACGGGATCCTCGCCCGGCAGCCGGACCGTATTCAGCCCCTCCGCGGCGGCGCGGAGAGCGGCGTCGCCCGGCGGAGCGGCGAACGTGACCTCCCAACCGTTGTCTCGCTCGGCGCAAGCGACGGCCATCGCGTACTCGGCCTCCGCCGTCCAGATCCTCGAATCCGTTACGATGAGAGAGCGCACTACCGTACCTCCGAACCGACCAGATCGAGCGCCGCCGAGACCACGTCGTCCACCCCCACGTTGTCCATGCACTCCAGGGCGCCCCTGGGGCACCTGTCGGCCCCGTGCCTGCCGCACGGCCTGCACTCGAGCCGCGACTCCACGATCCGGGACCGCTCCGAGTAGGGAGCGAATCCCTGAGCCGGCACGGTCGGACCGAAGACGGCCACGACCGGAGTACCTACGCCCGCCGCCACGTGCGCGGCCGCCGAGTCGTTGGAGAGCAAGAGCTCCGCGCGCGCCGCGAGCGCAATCAGGCCGTTCAGTGACAGCTCGCCGGTCAGGTCGACGGCGCCCCGTCCCGCCGATTCCGCCGCGCGTCTGCCGCTCTCGGTCTCCGCGGGAGACCCGGTGACGACGGCCCGCCATCCCAGCTCGTCGGACAGGCGGGAGACAGCCGCGCCGAACCTCGCCGGGTCCCATCGCTTGGTCGCCCACCTGCTGCCCGGCGCCGCCGCGACCAGGCGCTCCGAAGTCCCGACGCCTCGCGACGCGAGCGCCTCCTCCAGCTCGTCCGCCCCCTCTTCCGGCGTCCGT
>WJLY01000226.1 GCA_014728245.1 Candidatus Effluviviaceae Genus IV sp. | reverse complement strand
TCCCTGCACGTCGTCGCCCGAGGGCTCTTTTTCCGGCTTGCGCGCGGATGACTCGCCCGGCTTACGAACCGGCCCTTCTCCGGACTTGTTCACCGGCTTCTCCCTCGACTTCGCCACCGACCTGCCTCCCCTACGACACTGCGTCCCTGACACGCGGGTCGAGCCAGAGCGACACGAGGTCGACCAGGAAATTGGCCCCGAGAACCGCGAACGTGATCACAAGAAAGATGCCCTGCATGAGCGGGTAGTCCTGGCTCCTGACCGCCTGGACCAGGAGGTAGCCCTGCCCGGGGTACGAGAACACGATCTCCGTCAGTAGCGCCCCGCCCAGCACGAACCCGAGCGCCATGCCGAACCCGGTGACGCTCGGAAGGAGCGCGTTCCTCGCCGCGTACCTCAGCGCCACCTTGCGCGGTGAGAGCCCCTTGGCGCGCGCGAGGTTCACATAGTCCCGCCCGAGCACGGCGACCATCGTATTTCGCATCGTGAGAAGCCAGCCCCCCAGCGTTGCGATGACAACGGTCCCGACAGGCAGCACGGCGTGCCTCGCGACGTCCGCGATGAAAGTGAAGTTGAACCCCGGCGTCACGTATTGGCTGTACGCGTGCCCGAGCGGGAACCACCCGAGCTTGAACCCGAACACGTAGAGCGCGACCATCGCGAGCCAGAAGTACGGAAACGCGCCCAGAAGAGCCGCCGTGGGCGGCATTAGCGTGTCGATGCGGCCGAAGCGCCACCACGCCGCGGCAACGCCTAGGAGCGTGCCGATCGTGAAGCTTATGACGACCGCGGTGCCAGCGAGGAAGATGGTCCACACGAGCCCGCTCCCGATCACCTCGGTGACCGGCGCCGGGAAGTACGCGACCGACATCCCCAGGTCGCCCTGGAGAACGTGCCCCAGGTAGGTGAAGTACTGCACGATGAGAGGCGCGTCCGTGAGGCCGAACGTCTCCCGCAGGGAGTCGAGCGCCTCCGGCCCGAGCATCCCGCGGAACCGGGCGAAAAGGGCTGTCGCCGGGTCGCCGGGCATGAGCCTGGGCAGGAAGAAGTTGAGCGTCACCGCGGCCCACGCCGCGAGAAGGTAGAAGCCCAGCCTCTTCAGAAGGTACCTCAAGCATGCCTCCTGCGTGCATCGCCGGCTAATCCGACCACTCGTACTCCTGAGCCAGGAGCTTCTCCCCGCTCGCGCCGAAGTCCGGAAGAAGAGCCGGCACGAGCGCCCCCGGCAGCACCGTGGTCACGTCGTGGTCCGCGTTCGGCCCGCCCATGTCCGTGCTCAGCCAGCCGGGGTCGAGCGCGTTCACGAGCACGTTCGTGCCCTCAAGCTCCGCGGCGAGATCCGTCGAGTACTTGTCGACCGCCGCCTTGGAGACGCTGTACGGGGCGAGCTCCGGAATGTCCCTGATGCCGGAGCTCGTGTTCACGATGCGGCCGTAGCCGCGCTCGAGCATCCCGGGCGCGAACGCGTTCGTCAGTTCGACCATCGCGAACAGGTTGACGTCGAGGGTCTCCTGCCACGTCGGGCGCTCGATCTCCCATACGGGCTGCCACGCGTTCTGGATGCCCGCGTTGTTGTACAGAATGTCGATGCGAGGCGCGCGCTTCTCGGCGCCCCGTATGACCGAACGGACGCCCGCGCGCGTCGCGAGGTCGCCCGCCACGACCGCCGTCTCCACCGCGTACTCGGAGAGGAGATGCAGCGTCTCGCCCGCGTGAGCGCTCCTACGCCCGTGCACGATCACGTTACAGTCGAACTCCGCGAGACCGAGGGCGATCTGCTGACCTATGCCCCTCGTGGACCCCGTCACGAGCGCCCACCTTCCCGCGAGCGTATCCACGCTACGTGTGTTCAAGCCCTATCTCCTATTCGCGCGGCCTGAGCGTCGTCAGAACGAGCAGGCACTCCCCGCGATCGAACTTGTTCGGCGACGGGTCTGCGTACGGGTCGTCCTCCGTCGGGAACCCGACGAACCGCCCGGTGTTGAACTCGGCCCACGACGGGTTCGGGTAGAGCGGGATAGCGGGCGCTTCCTCCACGAAGATGCGCTGGAGCCTGGCCGCGAGCCGCATCTGACCCTCGAGGTCGGTCTCGCCCTCGAACGCGTCGAAAACGCTGTCCGCGCGGGCGCTCGCGAATCGATGCCAGTTCCCGGGCGCGATCTCGCCGACCGGCTCGACCGTCTTGGACGACATGAGCCACCGGTAGAACGTGTAGGGCGTCGGGCCCTCGTACGACCACCCGAGGCTCAGGTCGAAGTCGCCCTCCTGCACCCGCTGGAACCAGGCGCCGAAGTCGTAGGTTCGGACCGACGCCTCCACGCCGATCTCCTCGAACCCCCGGGAGATCACCTGCGCGCCGCGCACCCAGTCGGACCACCCGGAGACGGTGAGCACCTCGAACGAGAGAGGCTCGCCGTCCTCGTCCAGCCGGAACCCCTCTTCGCCCCACTCATACCCCGCCTCGTCGAGAAGCTCATTCGCCCGCTCTACGTCATAGTCGACCCACGTGCCTTCGGCGACTGCGAGGGGGTCCTTCCACGACACGAACGCGTCCGAGAGCGCGGTGGCGTCCGCCGGCCGCGAATATCTGTAAAGCGCTACGTCCACCAGGAGGTCGCGATCGACCGCCAGGCTGAACGCCTTGCGCACCCGCACGTCGTCGAACGGCGGGCGCGTCGTGTTCACATATAGGAAGATCGTGCTCCCAGTCAGCGGGAACCAGTAGTCGTGCGTCTCTGGCGACCTTGCCACGAAGACGCGGTCTATGGCGGGAACGAAGTTCCCCGCCCAGTCGACCTCGTCGAACACGAGGGCGAGGTTAGCGCGGTCGTTCGAAGGATAGGCCGGGAACCTGAGCGCCTCGACGGCCGGCTTCCCTTCCTGCCAGTAGTGCGGGTTCCTTCCCAGCTCGTAGACCTGGTTCCGAAAGAGCCGCACCTCCGTGAACGGGCCCGTTGCGACCGGGTTCTGGTTCGGGTATGCCACCGGGTCCTCGATGTCCTTCCAGATGTGCTCCGGGACGATGAGCTGCGCGGCGATCTCGCCGAACCCCGGGACGTAGAGCCGCTCGAACCGGAAGTCGACCGTGTTCTCGTCCACCAGTCTCACGTCCTCGAGAAAGTTCCAGGAGCCACGACGATCGAGCGCGGGGTTCTCCCGCATGAGTTCGAACGTGAAATAGACGTCGCGCGCGGAGAAGGGCTCGCCGTCCGACCACCGCACGCCCTGGCGGGTCCTGATGCGCAGGACGAGGTTGTTCTCGCGCCACTCGTGTTCGACGGCCAGCCAGGGCACGAACTCCGACTTCACGCTGTTGAAGACGTAGAGCGGCTCGTAGACGCCCGCGAGCGTCGGCCACCTGACGGCGGCCGCGGTCGTCAGGGGATTGAAGTTCCTGATCCAGGAGGAGTGCTGCTCGACCGACACGACCAGCACGCCCGGCGGCGCCTGCCGCAGCTCGCCCGTGCAGCCGGCGAGGAGCGTCGCGAGGAGGACTGTCGCCAGGGCGGCGGTCGCGAGCAAGCGCGCGGCCGTTCGCCCGCGTATGCGTTGTGCGTCCATGCAGCCTCGTGCGTCACGGCGGCATGAGGCCTTGCGGCGTACGCTCGTTGTCCCGCCGCACGCGCTCATTCCGTGGTCCCGTACACTCTCACGTAGTCGACGAGCATCGTCTGGGGGAACGTGGTGGTCGCATCCGGCGGCCCTACGTAGTTCCCGCCGACCGCGACGTTCAGGATGATGAAGAAGTCATCGTTGAACACCCACGAGCTGCCCTGCGGAAGGTCCGAGGGGCTGATCGTCAGGTACTCCTGGTCGTCTACCGACCACGTGATCGAGCTCGTGTCCCAGTCGATAGCGAAGACGTGGAAGCCGTCGTTGAACGTGCTGTCCTGAAGCGTGTACGAGCCGCCTATCGAGCTCCCGCCCGAATAGCCCGGCCCGTGCAGCGCGCCCGTCACCACGCTCGGGAGCTGGCCGCGGTACTCCATGATGTCTATCTCCCCGCACTCGGGCCAGCCGACCGTGGCGAATTCCGCGCCCAGGAGCCAGAAGGCCGGCCAGATGCCCTGCCCTACAGGGAGCTTGATCCGGGCCTCGAACCTCCCCCGCGTCCTGGCGAAACGGCCGCTCGTGTTGATGCGCCCCGACGTGTACTCACTCCCGAGGTAGTCCTCCTCGAGCGCTGTGATGGCCAGGTTCCCCTGCCCGTCGAGCGAGACGTTCTCGGGGCGGTCGGTGTCGTACTCGAGCTGATTGTTGCCCCAGTCCGTGCCGATGTCGAAGGTCCAGTTCGTCGAGTCGGGCGACTGCCCGGCCGGACCGTCGAACTCGTCAGACCACACGAGCTCGACCTGCTCGCTGCCGGTAGGCGACGAGCAGCCGAGCACGATCGTCATCGCGAGGGCCGCGAGCGCGAGCAGCGCCGATGCCACCAGGAGTCTTTTCGGGGCCTTTCTCCCAACCGGTTCGCCCCCACCCGCCGCTCTCCCTTTCGCACGGCTCTTCGCAAACCTTGACCTCATCGCTTTCTCTGCCTCCTCACGGGGGACGCGGCGTGGTTCTCGACGGCCGGGAAGATACGCGAGTCCTCGAGCGCGGCCTTGAGGACGAGCGTGGCGGCGCCGATCGCCACCGACTTGGGCCCGAGTTCGCTGGCCCTGATCTCCGCGGCCCTGACCGAGCTAACGAGCGTCCTGCTCCTGGCGGTCTCGCGCAGCGGGACCAGCAGGAGCTCTCCCAGCCCGGCAAGGTCTCCCCCAACGACGACCATCGAGGGGTTAAGCAGGTTCAGGAGTCCGGCGACGACGATCCCCAGATGGCCCGCCGCCTCCCGCGCGACCTCGACCGCGACAGGGTCGCCGACGAGCGCCGCCTCCTCCAGTTGCCCTATGTCGAACTCGCCGCCGGCCAGCATGCTGTCCGGGTGCTCGGCCAAAAGCTCGTGCGCCCGTTCGACGAGCGCGGGCGTGCCTATGAGCGTCACGAGGCAGCCTCGTAGCCCGCAGATGCAGGGCTTTCCGTTCGGGTCGATGGCGGTGTGCCCGATCTCGCCCGCGACGCCGGTCGCGCCCCGGTAGATCTCGCCTCCGATGATGTGTCCCGAGCCGATTCCGGTCGCCACCTTGATGTACGCGAAGTCGTCCACGTCTCTGCCCGCGCCCCACCAGTGCTCGGCGAGCGCGCCCAGGTTCGCGTCGTTATCTACCATGAGGGGAACGCCGTATCGCTCTCCCAGGCTCTCGAGGCCCAGGCGCCCCTTCCACTCCGGGAGCACGATTGTGGACAGCTGGTCGGGATGTGCGGGATCGAACGGGCTGGGGATCGCGACACCGATGCCCACCAGGGGACGCTCCTCCCGCGCTTCGTTCGAGAGGCACGTGTCGGCAAGTTCGGCGATGAGCGCGCGCGTGCCCTCCGGGTCGGTTCGAACGGGGTGCTCGCGCTGCTCCCAGGCGAGCACGTTCCCCCGAAGATCGGTGAGGGCCACAGCGACGTGGGCCGCGCCCATCTCCACGCCCAGGATGACGCAGGCGCCGTACTGGAACTCCAGGAGTACCGGGCGCCTGCCGCCGCGCGACTTGCCCAGTCCGACCTCCTCCACGAGGCCGGTCGGCAGTATCTCGGCCACGACCTCGGAGACCGTCGACCGGGAAAGCCTGGCCTTCTTTGCGATCGATGCGCGCGATATCCTGCGCTCGCGCCAGATGAGCCTCAGGACTGCGTCCGCAAGCGGCCTCGGTCCGTCCGGGTCGCGTCGCCTCTCGCCCTTTCTGACTTTCTCCATCGAGCGTTCTCCTGTTCCGGTCAGAGGCAGTCAGGGTCGCCGGAGCAGTCTACTTGTGGAAGTAGACGTTGTCCACTATGACCGTGTTGACGTCGCTCGATGAGATCACCATCTGCGCCAGGTGCTCGGTCGACGCGAGTCCGACGAAGTCCGACAGCGGTATGTCGAGAGGCGACCACTGCCCGGAGAAGAACGGCGGCTCGGTGCCACCGTTGAACATCAGCTCGTACTCGCTGTCGTCGCCGCCGCCGTCCCACACGCCGTTCGCGCCGAAGTCGACGAGCTTGACCTTGAAGAGCCCTCCCGAAGGCGCCCAGACGTCGAGATGCAGGTGCGTCATGCCGGGCGTAGCGGCGTCGATCGGCTCGGAGGTGAACTCGATGCCCGCGAAGTTGAGGTCGGTGTAGAGCTTCACGTTGTCGCCCTGTATCTGGAAATCGGTGACCTCTCCCGTCGAGCCCGTCCACGGCGCGTGCCAGGTGTCTACCGTCACGTCGTCGTAGCCATCGCTGAAGAGCGAGATGACGTCTTCCTCGGCCTCCGTGGGAGCGGTGGCGGGGCCGTCAGGCCCGCCGAAGACGTTCACCGTGACCGCCCCGTCCACATCCACGGTGTCCAGCTCGGCCGTCACGGTGGCGTCGCCGCTTCCGACGGCGTTGATCGTGCCGTCGGTGACGATAGCCACCGCCTCGGAGGACGAGATGTAGTCGAAGTACGCCGGCAAGTGATCGATGACCACATCCTCTCTCCCCAGGTCGAACGTCGTCGATGTGCCGGTAACCTCGACGAATCCCCCGACGAAGGTCATCTCCGTCTTCGTGTCCATGACGGGCCTCGGGTTTGTGATCCCCTGGACGTTCACGAACCTGATCTCGTCCATCCAGAAGTCGTACCCCATGTTGTTCTCGTAGCCCTCGGCGTAGTAGAAGAGCCCGCCCTCATCGGTGAGCTTCGATGGGTCGGGCACCGGAATGATGACGCGCTCCCAGTCGGTCGTGAGCGATATCGCGCTGCGGCTCGCCTCGTAAAGCGATGTTCCGGTGTTGTCGTTCCCGAGACCGGCGACGTCGAGCGTCGAGTTCATGCTCGACTTGGCGTAGAAGCTCAGCGCGTTGTAGCCGGACAGGTCGCGCGTATTGAAGGTAGTGAAGGCTCCCCCGGCGAACGTGCCGTCCTGCGCCCCGGGGCCGGGCACGGTCACCCTGAGAGACGCGTCGCCCTCGTACGCCTCCGTGAAATCCATCTGCACGGCGTCGAGCTTCGACCCCATGAAGGCCTGGTAGTCGACCGCGTCCCCGAAGTTGTCGCCGAACACCACCGGATCGGTGCTGGCTTCCGCGGGAGTCGTCGAGGTGTCCCGACCGCAGCCCGCGGAAACGAGCAGGAGGCCGAGCAGTGCCAGTCCGAACAAAGTCCTGTTCTTGCCGTTCACATCTTCCTCCGTGGAAGCGGGATCGGGCGCTCATGCGGCTCTTCTCCCCAGTATACGGGGCCGCTGCGGGCGCCCGGTGTCCTCGTACTTTGTGCGGGTTCCTTACAAAGCATGACCCATCGCGCGGCCCCTGTCAAGGGGCTTGTCGGTGACCTGAGCCCCGACGGGGTACGCCTGTAAGCGACGCTTGACCCCTTCGTGCATCTCATGACAGCCTGCAAAAGAAACGCAAAAAAGGACTTGATTCGGTTACCGAACATAGTCTATACTACTGTCATGAGAGCAGTGCGGTCCCATGCCTCTACCCCGCTCGAGGCCGGGCGGGGCGACAGCGGGCCCGTGAAATCGGCGGAGGAGTGGAGTATCTCATCCCAAGACAAGGAGGTCTAAGGATGAAGAGGAGTGCAAGCGTCATTCTGACGGCAATGTTGGTGTGCGCGGTCCCGTTCGCGGCTCTCGCCCAGACGCCGTACTCACAGGACTTCGAGGGACTGGCGCCGGTCGACGGTTCGCTGGCCGGTGACGGCTGGCTGGTGTTCGGCAACGTGTTTGATTCAGGCGGCGTTTACCAGTACGGCTACGGTCCGTTCCCCGCGCCGAACAACATCGGCAACTGGTGCGACATCGTGACCGGCGAGGGCGGTCCCGACCAAGGCGACCAGCAGCTTGTCATGTACAGCGACTACGCGAACGCCGACCACGGCAACGGCTTCCTTATCGAGTCGAACCTCTTCCAGGAGCAGACGGTGCCGGTGGGCGCGTCCGGAATCTGGACGTTCACCTACGACGGCAAGAAGGGAAACATCGCCGACAGCTCGACGGCCATCGCGTTCATCAAGACGCTCGACCCGAACGCCGGCTGGGCGATGACGAACTTCATCACGCAGGACATGACCGACCCGCCCACGACGTGGCAGGGCTACTCGCTCAGCATCGACGTCTCCGGGCTCGACGGCCAGATCCTGCAGTTCGGGTTCTCGACGACGGCCACGAATTACGAGCCGTGCGGCAACTTCTACGACAACGTCAACTTCTTCGAGGACATGTCGCCGGTCGAGAGCACGACGTGGGGCGCGGTCAAGGCTCTGTACAGGTAAGCGCCTTTGAATAACCCGCGCGGTCGGTGAGTCCAACCGGTCGTACGGCAGCAACCCAGCTGCAGGAAGTGCGAAGTCGAAGAAGCCCCCGGCGGGCGAGGCCGGGGGCTTCTTCCTGGTGCCTGTGTCGTGAGTGCTGCTACTTCACCTTCTCGGGCAGTGGACCCCCGCCTCCCAGCTCAGACACTCGCCGCTTCACGGCTCAACTCGCTGGCGAGGCAGGGGTCCACCGCCCAGAGCCAGTCCAGCAGTCCCGCCAGTGACCTAGATATACCCCAGGTCCGACAGGCGCTTCTTGATCTCCTCTTCCTCCTCCTCGGAGTACTCCTGCTCGGTCTCCGTGGCGGGGATGTAGTTCATGAGCTCGAGCGTCCGCATGATCTTCGCGACGCTCTCGTCGATCGTCTCCTCGGCGGTGTTCACGACGACCTCGGGCTTCTTGGGCGCCTCGTACGGGTCGTCGATCCCGGTGAACCCCTTGATCTCGCCGGCCAGCGCCTTCTTGTAGAGGCCCTTCGGGTCACGCTCGATGAGCTTCTCCAAGGGCGCCTGGCAGTAGACCTCTACGAACCGCCCGATCATCTCGCGGTTCTCGTCGCGGATGGCGGTGTAAGGCGAGATGCAGGCCGCGATGGCGGCCACGCCGTTTCTGGTCAGCAGGTCGCAGACGAACCCGACGCGCCGGATGTTGATGTCGCGGTCCTCCTTAGAGAACCCGAGCCCCTTCGACAGGTTCGTGCGGATGATGTCGCCGTCGAGGATCTCGACCCCGAGGCCCCTCTCCAGAAGCTCGTCCCGGCACCTCTCGGCCAGCGTGCTCTTGCCAGCGCCCGACATGCCTGTGAACCAGAGCGTGAATCCCTTCTTGGCCATCAGTTCCTCCCAGTGTCGTGCAGTTTGTGCCAGTTCAGTCTTCTTCCGGACTCTTCGCCCTTGTGCCCGCCCTGCACCGCGGCAGAGCGATTCAGAAGTGCAGGTCGCGTGCCAGCGCTTGCAGGGGTGGCCCGGATAGCGGCGTCAGCCCTCCTCACGGCAGCCGGCGCCCCGGCCCCTCCCCTAGTCGTCGGCGTCGCCTATGCCCTTGACGTCCGTCCCTTCCTCGGTCTCCACGTGGTCGACATTCGCGCCCGGTATCGTCCTCTTTGCCCGCTCCGTCCCGATCTCGGACGTGTAGCTCCTGAGCTTGTCGGCCAGCATCTCCGGCTGCTCCATGATGTCTCCGGCCAAGAGCGACTCGCCTATCATGTCCTCCGGCACGGGTATCCCGAAGTAGTCGAGCACCGTCGGCGTGATGTCGAAGATCGAGTACGGGTTCTTCTGCGAGACCGACGTGTTCAGGCGCATGCTCGAGATGAAGATCCCCTCCTGCGCGTGGTTCGCATCATCCGGGCCGGTGTCGTTCTCGAAAATGTGAAGCGTCCCGGTGCCGACAGAGCCCGCGCTACGCCAGTCGAGCCCGCCCAGGTGCACGACGAGGTCCGGCGGGATGTTCTTGATCTCGGCGTAGATCTCCTCCGGCCGGAAGACGATCGTCCCCAGGTTCTCGCCGTTCTCGTCCTTCGTGAACTGGAGCTTGCGGATGAGCTTGTCGCGCTCCTCGGGGTAGGCGTAGTCGGGGATTACGCCCTGGGGCTCGCGCCCCTCCACGTTCATGAAGATCCGCGCGTAGTAGCCGCCTGCGCCCCACGCCTTCGTCTTCGGCCAGTCGATCATGTCGGGCGTGAGCCTCACGGGCTCGGTGGGCTGCTCCTTGAGCCTGAGGTAGCCCTCTTGCTGCAGCCACTCGTTGATGCAGAAGCCGCCTTTCATCGTCTTGGCCCCGTGGTCCGAGACGATCATGACCTCGGTCCCGTCGGGCGCTGCGTCGAGCGTTTTCGCGACCTCGTCGTCGAGCTGCAGGTAGTAGTCGTGGATGGCGTTTTCATACTTGTTCCCGGGCTCGTAGAGACGGTGGGGCTTGTCCATGTACCGCCAGAACCCGTGATGGATGCGGTCGGGGCCCATCTCGACCATCATCGCGAAGTCCGGGTCCTCCTTCTTGTAGAAGTGGCGGAACGCCTTGAACCGACGCTCCGTCATGATGCGGATCTGTTCCAGCAGCCAGTCCTTGTCATCGGTGCGGAAGTTCTTCACGTCGATGATGTAGTCGCCGTCGGCGGCCTTGTCGACCTCGGCGGCCGCCTCCTCGGGGTAGGTCCACTGGACGCTCTTGTCAGGGGTCAGGAACGAGCTCACCATCATCCCGTTCAGGGGCTTCGGCGGGTACGTCAGCGGAATCCCCCAGATGATGGACGAGAGACGGTTCCTGGAGAGGTAGTTCCAGAGCGTCTTCTCCTTCACGCTGTTCGCGTTCACCGTGTAGAGCGCGTCATAGGAGTGGTCCTTGCGGTTCCGGAACCCGTACATGCCGAGCTGCCCGCCGTCCTTGGAGGTCATCATCGACATCCAGGCCGGCACGGTGATGGGCGGAATGGTCGAGAAGAGCGGACGGAACGTGCCACCCTCCATGAGCGAGCGGAGCGTTGGGAGGTCGTCGTACCACTCATTGAAGACGAGCTGGGGGGTCATGCAGTCGAGCCCTATGACCAGGAGCTTCTTGTCAGCCATCTGCTACTCCTCCTC